>DATFES010000001.1:0-7012 GCA_035250945.1 Alphaproteobacteria bacterium
ATTCAAAATTGCTTTAAGTATAAAGTAATTAACCGGGCCGCGGCAAGGACGGGAACTAGACCGACAGGCAGGGCGCCTGCTCGGGCGCCGTTTCGCCGGGGCGGCGCGCCGTTGTTTAGGAGAAAGCCTTGAACGTGATGAGCGTAAAGGTGTCCTTCACGCCGGGCAGTTTCTGCACGCCCATCACGAAGTGGCCGATATCCTGCTCGTCGGTCAGGTAGCACTTCATCAGCAAGTCGTACTGACCGGAGATCGAATAGACCTCCGAGACCTGCTCGACGTTCTGCACCGCTTCGTCGGCGACCTCGTACGCCTTGCCGAGGTCGCACTTGACCATGATGAAAATGGTCTGCATCGCCTTGCCTCCGCGCTCCTCACCGCCGGCGCTATTTCAGCCGACGACCTTGCGTCCGCGCAAGAGGAAGGCCGGCGTGTGGTCACCGAGACCGACCGTTTCGGCTTCGTGGGCGTCGCGGCGCGCCGGCTCGGGGCGTCGCGCGCGTCCGCGCGCCTCGGCATGGCGATGCAGCGGTTCGACCGATGCTGTCGGAAGCGCCGGCGCATCGGGCGAGATGCTGTCGGGGCGGATCGGCTCCGGCCGGACGGCCTGGCGCGCCGAAACGGGCTCAATCGCCCTGATCGGCGGCTGCTCCTGGCGCTCTCCGTGAGTGGCGCGCGGCGCGCTTTCGGCGCGTCTGCCGTGCCCGCGGCGGGCGCCGCGACGGTTGTCGACCGGACGCTCGTTGATGGCGATCGCCGCTGCGGGCGCCATACCGTCGACCTGTGCGCGAGGAATTTTGCGGCCGATCAGCCGTTCGATCGCGTCGATGAACTTTCCGTCGTCACGCGTCGCAATGGTGAACGCATGGCCGGTGCGGCCGGCGCGTCCGGTGCGGCCGATGCGGTGCACGTAGTCTTCGGCGTGAATTGGCACGTCGAAATTGAAGACGTGCGACAAATCGTCGATATCCAGTCCGCGCGCAGCAACGTCGCTGCAGACCAGCAAGATGATCTCGCCCATCTTGAACGATTCGAGCGTCGCCGTGCGCGTGCCCTGGTCCATGTCGCCATGCAACGCGCCGGCATTGAAGCCGTGCCGCTTGAGCGACTTATGCAGGATGTCGACGTCGCGCTTGCGATTGCAGAAGATGAGCGCATTCTTGACCTGGTGCGTGTAGATCAGTTGTCGCAAGGCATCGCGTTTCTTCGCCTCGTCGACGACGACCAGCGCCTGGACCACCGTGCTCGCCGGCGAGGCCGGCGGGGCGACGCTGATCTCCTTCGGATTCGACAGGAACTGGTCGGCGAGCCGCCGGATCTCCGGCGGCATCGTCGCCGAGAAGAACAGGGTCTGGCGCAGCGGCGGAAGCAGGCCGACGATCCTCTCGACGTCGGGGATGAAGCCCATGTCGAGCATGCGATCGGCTTCGTCGATGACCAGGATTTTGACGTCGTTCAGAAGCAATCGCCCGCGTTCGAAATGATCGAGCAGGCGGCCCGGCGTGGCGATCAGCACGTCGACGCCGCGGTCGAGCAGCTTCTCCTGGTCTTCGTAGGCGACGCCGCCGATCAGCAGCGCCTTCGTCAGCTTGTGATGCTTTCCGTAGGTGACGAAGTTCTCGGCCACCTGCGCGGCAAGCTCGCGGGTCGGCTCGAGGATCAGCGAGCGCGGCATGCGCGCCTTGGCGCGGCCTTGGCTCAGGATTTCGATCATCGGCAAGGTGAACCCCGCCGTTTTTCCCGTGCCGGTTTGTGCGCAGCCGAGCACGTCTCGGCCCATAAGGATATGGGGGATCGCTTGGCTTTGGATCGGGGTTGGAGTCTCATAGCCTGCGTCAGATACAGCACGCAGGATTTCGGCGCTAAGGCCGAGGTCGGAAAATTTCATCAGTCCGTCGGTTTGAGAAACAATATGCCCAAGTCGTGGGCAAAAACGTTCGACGCGCGTATCGCGTCCTTCAGCGGTGCGCATGATACAAAAAAATAATGAAAAGTCAATGAAATCCGGGCATTTCCTCGCCGACTGGCGAGACGACCGCGTCTGGGTTAGGGTCGCGGCGATGTTGTTGAGCCCGGATCGCTCGCTGCTCCTCGTCGTTCATGTCCAGGCGCGGCTCGCCGCCGCCATGGATGGCAAGGACGCCGTCGTCGAGCGCAGCGCCAAGCTGGTCAAAGCCGCGCGGCGGCTGGATATTCCGCTGATCGTCCTGGAACTCAATCCGGCGAGCCTCGGCGGGACCGTGCGACCGATTGCCGATCTGGCGGTGGCCGACGAGGTGATGGCCGGCACGCATTACTCGTGCGCCCGCGAGCCCGCGCTTATCGAGCGCTTGCAGGCCGCCGGACGGACGCAGATCGTGCTCTGCGGCATGGAGGCGCATGTCTGCGTCCTGCAAACGGCTCTTGGTCTCGTCGAGAAAGGCTATCGCGTGACGGTCGTCGCCGACGCGGCCGGCTCGCGTCAGCCATCCGATCATGCCGCGGCGATGACGCGCCTGGTCCAAAATGGCGTCACGGTGGCGACCAGCGAAATGGTGATGTTCGAATGGCTGCAACACGCCGGCAACGCCGCGTTCACGGACGTGCTGGCGCTCATCAAGTAACCGCGGGAATTCGTATGGCAAGTAGCGGTAAGATGCATCTCGTTCTGCTGCCCTGTTTGGCCGGCGACCGCGCCTTGTGGGAGGCGCAGATCGCCGCGCTCGGCGACCTCGCCGAGATCACCGTCGCCGACCTCACCCGGTCGAACAGCATGGCTGGAATGGCGCGCGACGTGCTCGATGCGGCGCCGGCGAAGTTCGCGCTCGCCGGGTTGTCGATGGGGGGCTATGCGACGTTCGAGATCATGCGCCAGGCCCCTGCGCGGGTGAGCAAGCTTGCGCTGCTCGACACCTCGGCGCGTCCCGACACGCCGGAGCAGACGACCGCACGCCGTGACCTCATATCGCTTTGCGAGCGTGGTGAGTTCAGAGGCGTCACGCCGCGGGTCTTGCCGCGCTGGATTCATCAATCGCGGTTGAACGACCAGGGTCTCGTAACCGCCGTCACCGAAATGATTCGTCGCGTCGGCAAGGAAGCGTTTGTCCGACAGCAAATGGCGATCATGCACCGGCCGGACAGCCGGCCGGGCCTGTCGCGCGTCCGCTGCGCGACACTCGTGTTATGCGGCCGCCAGGATCAGTCGACGCCGCTCGAGCACAGCCTCGAACAGGCGGCCGACATTCCGAACTCGCGGCTGGTCGTGATCGAGGAGTGCGGCCACCTGTCGAGCATGGAGCGTCCCGACGAGGTCGGGCGAGCCATGCGCGCATGGCTCACCGGCGATTAAGCCACGGCCACTCAGCAGCCAAACCCTATGCAATCGTCGCCGCGGCGATTGGGATCGTATGGCGGCGTGATCGTCAGCATCAAATCGGAGATTAACCGCTTGAATTTGGGATCTTCGGGCCCCGACACCCCAGTGATGTGGCCGCTGGCGTCGGTCAATAGAACCTCGCCGACGCAAAAGGCGATGGAAGCGTCGATGCGATCGCCGCCCGAAGGCTTCGCCGGCGCCGGCGGCGCCTTGCAAAGGGCGTCGTTGTTGGGGCCCATGCCGTTGAATGCGATCACCATTTTGTAACCGTAGAGGTCGTCGGGGCGCGGCGTGGGCGCGAAAAACATTTTCGGCCCCCAATTTTGGCCCTGCATCGCGGCGATGACGCCCTGGTTGTCGATGTCGTTGGCAAAGGGGCTGCCGCGAATCACCGCCTGCGACGGGTTATTGGCGGCCGCCAGCGTGACATGCGCCGGCGTGTAAGCGGAGTTGTAGTAGAAGTTCGTAACCGTCGAAACGCCGGCGCAGCCGGCCAGCGCTAGAATGGCGGCGAACGTCAAGACTCGGATACGCATCTCGATCTCCGGCGATAAAGCGATCGCGCCGCGCAGGCGGCTCAACCATCCGACTAACGCCAATTATAGGCCCGAAATTCCCGCCTAGACGTCGAGATCGCGTACGAACTTCGCATGTTCCTGGATGTACTCGAGCCGCAGTTCCGGCTTGCGCCCCATGAGCCGCTCGACCAGGCGGGCCGTCTCGCGCGCCTCCTTTGGTTCGCCCTTGCTGTCGGGGAGCCGCACCTGCAACAGCGTGCGATTGCCCGGCGACATCGTCGTTTCCTTGAGCTGGGCCGCCGGCATCTCGCCCAAGCCCTTGAAGCGGCTGATATCGATCTTGCTCTTGCCCTTGAAGACGGTCTTCAGCAGTTCGTCCTTATGCGGATCGTCGCGGGCATAGACAACCGTGCCACCGTGGGCAAGGCGATAGAGCGGCGGCATGGCGAGATAGAGGTGCCCGGTCTCGATGAGCTTCGGCATCTCGCGGTAAAAGAACGTCATCAGCAGCGAGGCGATATGCGCCCCGTCGACGTCGGCGTCGGTCATGATGACGACGCGGTCGTAGCGGAGTTTGTCCTCGCTGAACAGCTCGCCGGTGCCGCAGCCGAGCGCCTGCATGAGATCGGCTAGCTCCTGGTTGGTCCGCAGCTTGTCCACCGAGGCGCTCGCCACATTGAGGATCTTGCCGCGCAGCGGCAGCACCGCCTGCGTTTCGCGATTGCGCGCCTGTTTGGCCGAGCCGCCGGCGGAATCGCCCTCGACCAGGAAAAGCTCGGTCCCATCGCGGTCGTCGCGCGAGCAATCGGCGAGCTTGCCGGGGAGCCGAAGCTTCCGCGTCGCCGATTTGCGCTGGAGATCTTTCTCCTGGCGGCGGCGCATCCGCTCGTCGGCCCGCTCGACGACCCGCTCGAGGAGCGCCGTGGCCGCCGCCGGATCGTCAGAAAGCCAGTGGTCAAAATGGTCTTTGATCGCCGTTTCGACCAGCCGCTGCGCCTCGGGCATACCTAGGCGCTCCTTGGTCTGGCCCTGGAACTGCGGATCCTTGATGAATAGCGATAGGATGGCCACCGCGCCGTCGACGACGTCCTCCGCCGTGATTTGCGCCGCGCGCCGATTGCCGACGCGCTCGCCATAGGCGCGCAGGCTGCGCGACAACCCGCTGCGTAAACCCAGCTCGTGGCTGCCGCCTTGCGGCGTCGGCACGGTGTTGCAATAGGAACGCGTCTCGCCCTCTTCGTCGCCCGGCCAGGCGATCGCCCATTCGACGCGGCCCAGCTTATCGGGCAGTTCGGCCTCGCCGGCGAAGGGCTGCGGTGTCCAAGTCGGGCGCTTGCCGATCGTCTCGGCGAGGGAATCGCGCAGCCCGTCGGGAAAATGAAGCGTCGCCTCGGCAGGGGTCGGATCGTTCGCCTTGAGCAAGCCCTTGGCGCAACGCCAGCGGATCTCGACGCCTTTGAAGAGGTAGGCTTTCGATCGCGCCATGCGAAACACGGTGGCCGGCTTGAAAGCCGGATTCTTGCCGAAGACCTCGGGATCGGCGTGAAAACGCACCATCGTGCCGCGGCGATTGTGGGCCGCGCCCACCTCCTTGAGTCCACCCTTCGGCTTGCCGCGGCTGTAAGTCTGCCGGTAAAGCTTGCGATCGCGCGCAACCTCCACCAGCAATTCGTCGGACAGCGCGTTGACGACCGAGATGCCGACGCCGTGCAGGCCGCCGGCGGTGGCGTAGGATTTCTGGGTGAACTTGCCGCCCGAGTGGAGCGTGGTCATGACGATTTCGAGCGCCGAGCGGTTCTTGAATTTCGGATGCGGGTCGACCGGGATGCCGCGGCCGTTGTCGCGCACCATAACGTGACCGTCGGGTTCGAGTTCGATCTCGATCCAGTCGGCGTGGCCGGCGACAGCTTCGTCCATCGCGTTGTCGAGCACTTCGGCGACGAGGTGGTGCAACGCGCGCTCGTCCGTGCCGCCGACATACATGCCTGGGCGTCGGCGCACCGGCTCCAAACCTTCCAGCACCTCGATGTCCTTGGCGGTGTAGGTTTGCGCCTTGCGCGCGGCGGCGAAGAGATCGGCGGCCATTGTCTGATCGATATGGGGTGTCGTTCGCGTCGAGTCTGAGGGATGCCAGATACAGTATTTGAAACGCTACGCTCCTACAAGATATGGTTTCGCAGCTTTTGTTAGAGGGGGGTCTTTGATGTCTGACGCGCCCGCACCACCGACCCGCGAACCGGCGCTCAGGGCCATAGCAATGCCGGCCGACGCCAATCCCAATGGCGACATATTCGGCGGCTGGCTCTTGGCGCAAATGGACCTGGCCGGCGGAACCGTCGCAAACCAGCGCGCGCGAGGCCGCGTGGCCACGGTCGCGGTGGAAGCCATGACCTTTCACCGTCCGGTCTTCATCGGCGACGAGGTGAGCTGCTATGCCGAAATCAAGCGTACCGGCCGCACCTCGATGACCATCCACATCGAGGCATGGTGCCGTAGGCGCGACCGCGATGAGCGCGTCAAGGTGACCGAAGGAACCTTTACCTACGTCGCCATCGATACCGACCGCAAGCCACGCGCCGTGCCGCCTGCGTGAACGTCACGGCGCGGTTCGCGCCTCGGTTTCGCGCAGAAACGCGAACAGGTGATCGATCAGGCCGTGCCCGGCAAGATCGTTGTGGTCGGCGTCGCGGATGAATACGGCGCGCTTCGGCTCGCGCGCCGCCGCGAAGAGACGGTGGCCGTGCTCGACGGGCACGACCCGGTCGCGCTCGCCGTGGACGATGAACAGCGGCGCGGCGATCTCGGCGATGCGCGATAGGTTGTCGAAACGGTCTTTGACCAGTAGCCGCGCCGGCGCGAACGGATAGAGTTCCTGCGCCCGGTCGGCGAGCGATGTGAACGGGGCCGAGAGGATGACTGCGGCCACTCGCGTTTCCACCGCGAAGCGGGTGACGACGCCCCCGCCCAAGCTCTCGCCCCACAGAACGACGCGGTCGGCGGCGATTGCGCGCGCGGATAGCGCCGCCATCCATGCCCGCGCATCGGCGGCAAAACCCTCCTCGCTCGGAGCGCCGGGATTTCCGGCATAGCCCCGGTACGAGGCGAGTAGAACGCCATAGCCGGCGCGCGCCAGCGGCAG
>DATFES010000013.1:0-2002 GCA_035250945.1 Alphaproteobacteria bacterium
TGGCATGCCGCGGCGCTGGCCACTGCGCTTCCCGCCGGATCGTACCGCCTCGATCCCGAACCGGTCGCGCTACTTGCCACGCGGATGGCGATCGGCTGGGGCCTCGGCGGCTATTCGTTCGCGCGCTACCGCAAGCCGGGACGCGTGCCGGCCGACCTGGTTTGGCCCAAGGGAGTCGAACGAGCTGCCGTCGAACGTACCGTACGCGCCGCCGCCCTGGTGCGCGATCTGGTCAACACGCCGGCCGAGGACATGGGCCCGCGCGAACTGGCCAAGGCGGCCGAGGCGATGGCGGCGGAGCTCGGCATGAAAGCGCGCATCGTCAAGGGCGATGCGCTCCTCAAGGCGAACTACCCGCTGATCCACGCCGTCGGCCGCGCCAGCACACGCAGCCCGCGGCTGATCGATCTCCGCTGGGGCGAACCGACGCATCCCAAGGCGACGATCGTCGGCAAGGGGGTATGCTTCGACACCGGCGGACTCGATCTCAAGGCAAGCGCCGGCATGTTGCTGATGAAGAAGGATATGGGCGGCGCCGCTCATGCGCTCGGCCTGGCGCGCATGATCGTCGAGGCGCGGCTCCCGGTCCGCCTGCGCGTGCTGGTCCCGGCGGTGGAAAACGCGGTGTCGGGCAACGCCATCCGGCCGCTCGACGTGATCCGTTCGCGCAAGGGGATCACGGTCGAAATCGGCAATACCGACGCCGAGGGCCGACTCATACTCGCCGACGCCCTTGCCGACGCGTGCGACGAACGGCCGGAGCTGCTGATCGACTTCGCGACCCTGACCGGCGCTGCGCGCGTGGCGCTGGGGCCGGACCTTCCGGCGCTGTTTTGCAACGACGAATCCCTGGCCGGCGATCTGGCGCGCCATGCCGCGGCCGAGGCCGACCCGATGTGGCGCATGCCGCTTTGGGCGCCGTATCGCAAGCGGCTCGACAGCAAGATCGCCGACATCAACAACATGGCGGACGGCCCATTCGCCGGTTCGGTGACCGCGGCCTTGTTCTTGCAGGAGTTCGTGACGCCCGGCATTCCATGGGCGCATTTCGACCTCTTCGCCTGGAATCCGTCGGGACGCCCCGGTCGGCCGGAGGGCGCCGAGGCGCAGACGTTGCGGTCGGTCTTTGCGACCATCGCCGAGCGCTTCGATCGCAAGTGACGGCCGGCGATATCGTCGTGCTTCGTCCTTCGACGGGCCGCAATGCCCTAAACGCAACGACGGACGCGATCGAGCGTCTCAGTATCCGGCGGCGAGATCGACGACGTTAAGGGGCGTGCGTCCGGCGCGCACACGGCGGATGTTCTCGGCGATCTGGTCGGCGGCGGTTTCGGGATTGGTGAGGGCCGCGATGTGCGGCGTCACCGTCACCTTGGGATGCACCCACAAGGGATGATCCGGCGGCAGCGGCTCGGGCTCGAAGACGTCGAGCGTGGCGCCGGCGATATGGCCCGCATCGAGTGCGGCGATGAGATCTTCGGCCACGACATGGCCGCCCCGCGCGACGTTGATGACAAACGCGCCCTTGGGCAGCCGCGCCAGGTTCCGTGCGTTGACGATGCCCCGCGTATCGGGCGTGAGCGGCAGCACGCAGACGAGAATGTCGGTTCGCGCGAGGAATTGCTTGAGACCGTCGGCGCTGTGAAACGTCTCGACGCCGTCGAGCGTCTTGGGGCCGCGGCTCCACCCCGCGACCGGGAACCCGACATAGGCGAGCCAGCGCGCCGCGGCGCCGCCGATGGCGCCGATTCCCATCACGCCGACCCGGCGGTCGCCGATCCGTGGCGGCGGCAGCTTGCTCCAGCGCCGCTGGCGCTGCAGTTCGGTATATTCGGGAAACTGTCGGTGATAGCGCAGCGCCGACAGCAGGATGTACTCGCACATGCCCTGGGTGAGATCGGGGTCGACGATGCGCACGATCGGCACGCCCGCCGGGCGCTCGTCGTCCGCCATGATGTGATCGACGCCGGCTCCGAGCGAGCAGATCAGCTTGAGATTGGGG
>DATFES010000031.1:0-5207 GCA_035250945.1 Alphaproteobacteria bacterium
GGCAGCGCGCGCCTGGCGCTGAAACCGAGCAGGCGTTCGCCAAGCCCGGCCAGCGGCGGCAGCGAATTGCGCAGGTTCGTCAACCACGACAATCGCGACGCCCATGGCGCATAGCGAGGCAGATAGGCGATCAGCCGTTCACCGATCGAAAGACCATGCCGGCGCACCCAGGCGTGCTTGAACTCGATTTTCATCCGCGCCATGTCAACGCCGGTCGGGCATTCGCGCTTGCAGCCCTTGCAGGCGACGCAGAGATCCATCGTCTCTCGCATTGCGTCCGTCACCATCGCATCGACGCCGAGCTGCCCGGTGATCGCCAAACGCAGCGTGTTGGCGCGGCCGCGCGTCAGATGCTGCTCGTCGCCGGTGACGCGATAGGAAGGACACATCACTCCCGCGTCGGCCTTGCGGCATTCGCCGTTGTTGTTGCACATCTCGACCGCCGCCGGAAACCCGCCCCAGGCGCTCCAATCGAGCACGGGCGCGAAGGAGAGCGCCTTGTAGCCGGGTGGAAAGCGGAACAGACGGCGGTCGTCCATTTTTGGCGGACGGACGATCTTGCCTGGATTGAACAGTCCCTCGGGATCGAAGGCGTCCTTGATTTTCTCGAAGGCGCGCACGATCGGCGATCCGAACATCGGCTCGTGGAACTCCGAGCGCACGAGGCCGTCGCCGTGTTCGCCCGAATGCGATCCCTTGTACTCGCGCACCATGGCGAAGGCTTCCTCGGCGATGGCGCGAAGCTTCTTGGCGCCGTCGGGCTCCTTAAGATTGACGATCGGCCGGACGTGGAGCGTGCCGACCGAGGCGTGCGCATACCACGTGCCCTTGGTGCCATACTTGCGGAAAACCTTGGTCAGGCGATCGGTGTATTCGGCGAGATGCTCGAGCGGCACGGCGCAATCTTCGATGAACGACACTGGCTTGCCGTCGCCCTTCATCGACATCATGATGTTGAGGCCTTGTTTGCGCACCTCCCAAAGGGCGTTTTGCGACGCAAGGTCGGTGATCTCGACGACCGAGCCGGGAAAGCCGAGATCGCCCATCAGCTCGACCAGCTGCTTGAGGCTTCGCGTCTCCTTTTCGAGGTTTTCGCCGGCGAACTCGACCAGCAGGATGGCATCCGGCTCGCCGCGCACGAAGCGCTCGACCACCGGCCGGAACATGGCGATCTCGCGCGACAGCTCGATCATCGTGCGATCGACAAGCTCGACCGCCGCAGGTCCCAGCTCGACGATGTGCCGTGTCGCATCCATCGCCCGATAAAACGTCGGAAAATGGCAAACGCCGAGCACCCGCGCCGGCGGAAGCGGCGACACGTCGAGCTGCAGGCGGGTGAAAAAGCCGAGCGTGCCTTCCGATCCCACCAGGAGCTTCGCCATGTTGTGACCAGGCTCGTTGCGATTGAGGCCGGGAACCGCGTGCGGCCGTATCATGTCGATGTTGTAGCCGCCGACACGGCGGAGCAGCCGCGGCCAGCGCTCGCTTTGCAGTTCGTCGTGCACGTTGTCGGCGATGGCGCGCGCATTGCGCACGAGGTCGAGATAACGCGATTGCGCCGCGAAGCCGTCGAGCGCTTCGGGCACCTCGCCGAACTGCGCCGATGTGCCGTCGGCGAGCGCCGCATCGATGGCGCGCACGTTATGGACCATGTTGCCGTAACGCAGCGAACGGGCGCCGCACGAGTTGTTGCCCGCCATGCCGCCTATCGTCCCGCGGCTCCCGGTCGAGATATCGACCGGGAAGAACAGGCCGTGCTTGCGGAGCTCCTTGTTCAGCCGGTCGAGCGTGATGCCCGGCTCGACCCAGCAGGTCCGCCGCTCTTTGTCGAGGCTGAGCAGGCGGTCGAGATACTTCGAGGTATCGACGACTAACGCGCGGCCGACTGTCTGGCCGCATTGCGACGTGCCGCCGCCGCGCGGCAGGACAGGCACGCCTTCCTCGCGGGCGATCTGGATCGCCGTTCCGATGTCGTCGACGTGCTTCGCCACCACGACCCCGATCGGCTCGATCTGGTAGATCGAAGCGTCGGTCGAATACCGCCCGCGCGAGAAAGCATCGAATAGGACGTCACCGCGCAGTTCCCTTTTGAGTCGGTCCGCCAGCCGGCTGTCACCTGGATTGATCCGCGCCGCGCCCGCCGGCACGCGCTGGCTCCCATAGACTGGTGCAGTGACATCGGTGGCCATGTTCGTTCGCGCGGCTTCAGTCGTTGGCGTGCGCCGGTTCGATGGCGAGCGCGTAGCTCTTGTTGGCGAGGTGCGTGCGCAACAAGTCGGCGAGCCGCCGCGCGTCGCGCGCGGCAAGGGCGGCGAGGATCGCTTCGTGTTCGTCGACCGCCTCGTCCCACCGCATGGCGTTCAGATTTGCGGCGTAGCGGGCACGGCGGATGCGGCCCGACAGCGCGGCGTAGACCTGCGCCAGGACGGCGTTGCCGGATGCTTGCACGATCGCCTGATGGATCGCCTGGTTGGCTCGGAAATACGCCAACCGGTCGCGCCGCGCATGGTGCGCCAGCATCTGGTGGTGCAGCGCCCTGATCTCCTGCAGTTCGGCCTCGCCAAGGCGCCGGCAGGCGAGCTCGCCGGCGAGGGCCTCAAGATTGCCGACGATCGCCAGCGTCTCGATGACGTCGCGCGCCGTCAATGCCGCGACCCGCGCGCCGCGGTTGGGTAGCAATTCCACCAATCCTTCGGCGGCCAGCGCCTTCAACGCCTCGCGCAGGGGCGTCCGCGACACGCCGAAGCGCTCGCACAGCGCACGCTCGGGGATCTTCGCGCCGCCGGCGATCGCCCCGGTTACGATCATGTCGCGCAGCGCCTCGACCAATTTGGCGTGCACCGGGGTGCGCCGAGCGCGCCGGACATCGTTCGCCGTCTGCGGCAAGACGTTCATCGGTGAGAATCTTTCATAACTGAATTCAAAAATCAACCATCGATCAAGGTAACCATATATCTGATTATATTGTAACACATTTTGTTCTATTGACAAATTTGTAAAGTGCATGCATTTTGGGTTTCCAATCTGGAGGCTCGCATGCCCGAATCCGCCATTGCCAATGCTCCGCGCCGTGTCGCCGGGCGCCATTTCCTGCAGATTCCGGGCCCAACCAATGTGCCCGAGCGCGTGCTGCGGGCGATCGACAATCCGACGATCGATCATCGCGGACCGGAATTCGGCCGGCTCGGCCGCGACGTGCTCGATGGCATGAAGGCGATCTTCAAGACCAAAGGGGCGGTGATCATTTATCCCGCCTCGGGCACCGGCGCGTGGGAGGCGGCGCTGGTCAATACGCTGTCGGCAGGCGATCAGGTGTTGATGTTCGAAACCGGCCATTTCGCTTCGCTGTGGCGCGAGATGGCCGGACGGCTCGGCCTCGACATCGACTTCGTGCCGGGCGACTGGCGGGCGGGCGTTGACCCCTCCGCGCTCGAGGCCAGGCTTGCCGAGGACAAGGGGCACAAGATCAAGGCGGTGTGCGCGGTCCACAACGAAACCTCGACTGGGGTGACCAGCCGCATCGGCGAATTGCGCGCCGCGATCGACCGGGTCAAGCATCCGGCGCTGTTCATGGTCGACACGATTTCCTCGCTCGCCTCGATCGATTATCGCCACGACGAATGGGGCGTCGACGTCACCGTCGGCGGTTCGCAGAAGGGCCTGATGCTGCCGCCCGGCCTGTCGTTCAACGCCGTTTCCGGCAAGGCGATGGCGGCGAACAAATCGGCGAAGCTGCCGCGCTCGTACTGGGACTGGGGGGCGATGCTGAGCGCCAACAAAACCGGGTACTTCCCGTACACGCCGGGGACCAACCTCCTCTACGGTCTTAAGGAGGCCATCGCCATGTTGCTCGAGGAGGGGCTCGACAACGTGTTCGCGCGTCACCAGCGCCACGCCGAAGCGACGCGCCGCGCGGTGCGCGGATGGGGTCTCGAGATTCTGGCCAGGAACCCGGCGGAGTATTCGGCCTCGCTCACCGCGGCGCTGATGCCCGACGGCCACGACGCCGATGCGCTGCGGGCGGCGATCTTGGAGCATTTCGATATGTCGTTGGGCCAAGGCCTCGGCAAACTGAAAGGCAAGATCTTCCGCATCGGCCATCTCGGCGATTTCAACGACCTGATGTTGGCCGGCACGTTGGCCGGGGTCGAGATGGGGCTGGCGCTGGCGAAAGTGCCGCACAAGCCGGGCGGCGTGACGGCGGCGCTTGACTATCTCAAAGCGAGCGCGCAAGCCTCGCCGAAATGACGCTTGGCTCGACCTTCGCTTTCATCGTCGCCGTCTTCATTCTTGGCGCGACGCCGGGGCCGGCCGTCGCCGCGACCATCGCGCGCGGACTGACGACCGGATTCTGGTCGGCCGCGGCGCTCCATCTCGGCGTGGTCATCGGCGATCTCGTCCTGCTGTCACTGGCGATCCTCGGCATGGCCGCGGTCGCGCAGGCGATGGGCGAGTTGTTCGTCGTCGTCAAGATCCTCGGCGCGGCGTATCTCGTCTGGCTCGGCTGGACCTTGTGGACCGCCGAGCCGATCGATCCGGCGCCGCCGCCCGGGCAAGCGGCGCCGAGTCGCCAAACCGGCAGGAACGTTTTCGCCGGCCTAGTCATCACCCTCGGCAATCCCAAGGCGATCATCTTCTACGCCGCTTTCCTGCCGACATTCGTCGACTTGACGCAAGTCAGCGCCGGCGACGTCGCCATCATCGCGGCGGTCGTCGTGGTCGTGCTCACCATCACGAATTTGAGCTACGCCGCGCTCGCCACGCGCGCGCGGAACCTGCTGCGCAGTCGCGGCGCGATGCGGGCGCTCAACCGCACCGCCGGCACGATGATGGTCGGGGCCGGGATCGTCGTCGCGACGCGTTGACCCGCCCTTGAGAACGGCGGCGCGGCTTAGCCGAGGACCGTGTTGCGTTTCTCTCCGCCGCTTTCGAGCGGAACGCCGTCGACGCTCTCGCTGCCGCTGCGATAGCGGTATACGCCGTCGCCGATGGCGATCAGCCGGCCATCGTCGGCGGTCACCTCGACCGAAGCCGCGAACAGCTTTCGGCCGCCGCCGCGCACGCGGGCCGTCGCCGTGACGGTGCCGCTGATCGCCTGGCTCAGAAAACTGGTCGACAGCGAAACGGTGACCGAGCGCCGCACGTGGCCGTTCACGCCGCAATAACAGCCAGCATAGCCGCCAGCCGCATCGATGAGCGTCGTAATC
>DATFES010000250.1:0-5401 GCA_035250945.1 Alphaproteobacteria bacterium
GCCCCTCGAGCATTCGCCGAAGGGTTGCGACTTCGCTCGTGATGGTCTTGTGGAATTCGGCGCCGACTTGCTCGAGGAACGCCATGTCTTTCGGCTTGGGCTTGGCGACGCGAATCTCGATATGCGTGCCGCCGCCGGCGCCCGCCGGGCCGGCGGTCTCCGAAAACGCGTAGGTCATGAGCACTTTGGGAGCGCCGGGCATGGGCAACAGCGTGGTCAATGTCAGGTAGTCGAACGGACGCCAGTCGATCACCTCCTCGATGATCGTGTGGGCCCCATGCATGCAGTGATTGATGGTGCCGACGCCGCGCCGGCCGCTTTCCGAGTTCTCGCGCACGCTATCGGCGCCACGCCATTTTGGCCGTAGGCTGGGCAGGGTGAAATACTCCCACACGCTTGGGCGCGGCGCCGCAATGTCGAACTCGATCACACTTATCGACTTGTCACGGGTCACTTCGTTTCGCTGGCGGTCATTTTCCCGCGTCCACGACTCTTCCAGATCGCGCAGCCAGCATTTCACTTCGCCGATGTTGTCGATCGGCTCGAGGTGCTCGACCAGACCCTGCGCGAGCGGATCGATGTTCATCGCCTGGACGCAGGCATCGGAATACAGCGCGTAGGCGTGGCCGCCGAGGCGCTCGTTCACGGCGTTCTTCAGAAGGCGATGAACGACGATGACGTCGCGCCCGGCGAGTTCCTCGCGGCCGGCCATCTTATGCTTTATGAACTCGCCATGGTGGCTGACGAATTTGAGGTCGAGGTCCTGCATCCTGCTGCAAGCCTTGCACGCGCAGGATGACGCCTGCTTGATGTTGCGGAGCCGCTTGCGGTAAGCGAAATAGGCCGACTCGATGGCGTCCTGGAGGACGGATCCGTCGAGCTTGTCGGCAGCCGCATAGAAAAAGGCCGCGTCGCCTTCGAATTTGGCGAGCCGGAACGGCGGGCGCAGACGACGCACCGCCGTGTCCATCAGGTCGGCGATTATATCGTGCGCGTGGTCGAGCTCGACGCCGGCGAGAAAGCTGGTGTAGCCGGAAATATCGGCGATCAAGAAACAGGCTGATTCAGGTTTGGCAAGCATCGCACCGTCCCCCCGCGTGCCATTTGTGCCACGTACACCGACTGAGCGTAAGCTCGAAATTCGAATTCAGTTCGATTCTGTCGACGGCGCCTCCATCGACCCAGTTTACGGCTGGGGACTCGTCGGGTGTCGGAATTTACCGGTCGGATGCGGTTCCTGTGACAGGGGGTGACCGCCCGACATTGCGTCAGCACTCGAAATTTGGCTGACCGGCAGATGGTGACGTTTCGCTGCGTCGCAATGATTCGACGTCGATCATATGCCTATGACACTTCGCAAAATGCTCATCGACTTAGTTCTGGGTCCGGCTCTGCTCGGCCGCGCCCGGCGCGGCGATCTCAATGCTGCTCGGCGGCGTGCGTCACGTCGGGAACGAAGGGCCGGCTGGCGAAGTGCTCGTCGTTCGCCCCCTTGGCGAAACGAAGTCCGGCGCGCTTGATCGCATCGTCGGGCACCTTGTCGAGCGGCACGTAGAAGCGGTCGTCTTCCTTCTTGTACGTGTCGTTGTCGACCCGGTTGTAGCAATAGAGCAGCGTCCAGCGGCGATCGGGCGAGCGGTTCTGGTCCGAGCGATGGAGCGTGTTGCAATGGAAGAAGCACGCGCCGCCGGGCTCGAGCTCGATATAGACCAGCTCGAGCCGCTTGAGCGCCTCGCGGATGACGTCGGGATCGGCCTCGTTCTGACCGGGCGTCAACGGCACGTGGTCGAGCCGGCCGAGCTTGTGCGAACCCTTGATGATCTGCAGGCAGCCGTTCGAGCGGGTGGTGCGGTCAAGCGCGATCATGCAGCTCCCGAGTCGAGGGAACAGGCAGCCGTTGTAGTACCAATATCCATAATCCTGGTGCCACTCCCAAGCGCCTCCGACATAGGGATCCTTGGCGGTCAGTTTTGACTGAAAGTGGTAGATCGGGCCGCCAAGCAGCGTTTCGAAGGTGTCGACCATGCGCGCCGAGCGCGCGGCGAGCCCATAGACGCTGTCGCCCGGACGATTCCACAGCGAGATGCGCGTCGCGCCGCCGGCGCCGTCGGCCCGGTTGAGCGCGTGGCGTCCAATCTCCGGGTCTTCCTCCATGGCGCGGCGGAGCAGATCGACCTCCTCGGCGTCGAACAACGACTTGACGATGACGTAGCCGTCGCGCTCGTACGCGGCGAGCTGCTCTGGCGTCAGTACGCACGGCATGGCAATCCCCTCCCGCATGGCATCTTTATTGGTTCAAAATGCTACCACAGCCGGATGGCGGCGCTAGACCTGCTGCCGGCAATACGTCTCGCGGCTGGCGAGCACGATCGCCGTTCCCGCAAGGCCGATCGCCGGAATGACCGCGAAGGCCCAGGCATAGGCGCCAGGCGTATAAATCCGCGCGCCTGAAACCAGGGCGCCGTCCCATTGCAGGTCGAGCAGCAGGCCGACCAACGGCTGCAGCAGCGCGCCCGAGCCGACCACGGCGGCATTGACCAGGCCCAGCGCGGCGCCGCTCGCCGCCGGCGCGTTGTGCTCGCGCGCCGCGGCGAAGCTGAGGACCATGCCCGAGGCAAGGAAACCGTGGACCAGCAGCAGCGCCTTGAGCGGACCGATCGAAAGGCCGGGCAGATAAAGCGCGCAGAGGAACGTGAGCACGGCGCCGGCGCCGCAGCCGAGCATCACCGATTTGCGTCGGCCGATCTTGTCGGAGAGCCAGCCCAGGGTCGGCGCGCCGATTCCCCAACCGATGAACATCAGCGACGTCGTCGCGCCGGCGGCCGAGCGGTCCAGCCCATACGCCGCGACCAGATAGGGAACGCCCCACAGCCCGGCGAAGGCGAGCATCGGGCCGGTCATCGACATGCCGAAGAATGCGTTGAACCAGGTTTCGCGCTGGCGGGCGACGCTGGCCAGCCCGGCCAGCAGGCTGGCGCCGCGGCTGGCGACGTGCGGCCGGTCCCGCACCACCATCCACAATGCCAGCGCCAAGGCGAGCGCGGCGAGGGCGACGACGGTCATGGTCGTTCGCCAACCGAACGCCGACACCGAGGCGGCGAGCGGCGCCTGGCCGAACACCCCGCCAGCCATACCGGCGAGCTGGGTGAAACCGGTCAGCAATGCGAAGCGCCGGGCCGGAAACCATTGCGCGATCACCGTCAGCGTGCCAACCCAACTGAATCCGACGCCGGCGCCGACGAGGAGGCGGCCGAGATAGGCGCCTTCGACCGCGGTGCTGGTCGCGAACAGCACACCGCCGGCGCCGCACAGCAGCGCCGCCGCGCTCATCAGCCGGCGCGGCCCGATGCGGTCCATCATCACGCCGATCGGAATCTGCAAACCGGCATAGGCATAAAAGTAAAACGCGGACAGATTGCCGACGATGGCGCCGCCGACGGCGAAGTCGCGCATCAGGTCCTCGACCATGACCGAGGGCGCAACGCGCTGCACGAACGCATAAAAAAAGAATAAGGAGCCGAACGCCCAAGCGAGGTGCGCCAGCGCGTTTGTCGGCGGCATGCTCATCGGCGCCGGCGGCCGGAGAAAGAGCGGAATTTTTTCAAGGCCGGCGACTTTAGGTACCCGCCGGCCCGCGGGTCAATCGGCGGCCGCGCAAGGCTGCTATACTCGGGAATAGGGCCGGCCGACGGGTCGTTTACCGATGTGCAAGGGCGAGCCGCAGGCCGGCGTTTCGTCCACCTTCGCCAGCGAGGACGCTATGGATCCAGTCTCGATCATCGCCTTGACGATGGGGATCGCCTGGGCGAGCGGCATCAATCTCTACGCCGCGGTGCTGATGTTGGGAGTGATGGGCGCCACGGACACGATCGCTTTGCCGCCCGATCTCCAGCTACTCGCCTCGCCGATCGTCATCATGGCGGCGGCGTTGATGTATCTCGTCGAGTTTTTCGCCGACAAGGTCCCGGGCGTCGATAGCGGATGGGATGCGATCCACACTTTCATCCGGATCCCGGCCGGCGCCGTGCTCGCCGCCGGCGCGGTGGGCGACGTCGATCCCGCGCTTGCCTTCGCCGCAGCCTTGATCGGCGGCACGCTCGCCGCCGGGAGCCACGTCACCAAGGCGAGCACGCGGCTAGCGATCAACGCCTCGCCCGAACCGTTCAGCAACTGGACGGCCTCGATCGCCGAGGACGTACTGGTCATCGCCGGACTATGGACGGCGCTCCACTATCCGCTCGTTTTCCTGGCGCTGCTCGCCGTCTTCATCGGCCTCGTCGTCTGGCTGTTGCCCAAGCTGATTCGTTTCGTCTACCGGCTGTTCCAGCGCGTTGCCGCGTGGTTGCGCCGCGATGCGCCGGGCGCCGCCGGCGTCTAACCGCGATCGGCCGCGAGGAGCTGGCGATCATGGCTCGCGTCGCCGTTTGCAACCGCTTCGACTGGCGCCCATGGGCGTTCCTGCTGGCCGCCGGCGCGCTGCTCGCCGGCTGTCACTTCGGATACGCGAGCGTTGGCTATTCGAGCGGCTATCCGCCGGGCGGTTACTACAACCCCCATTACGCGCCCTACCCGTATTACGGACCGCCCGGGTATTACCGGCCGTACTATCGTCACCATCGCCACCGCTACTGAGCGCGGCGCGACGTAAGTCGCGGTCATCGCGCTTGCGCCCGCCGGGGCGCATGAGCCAAGCTTGTCGCCATGCGGCTGTGGGACATCAGCCCGCCGATTCGCGCCGGGGTCCCGGTCTGGCCGGGCGACACCGCTTATGACGAGACGCGGACCTGGACGCTCGGTCCCGGCTGTCCGGTGAACGTCTCCAAATTTACGATGTCGACGCATACCGGCGCCCACGCCGACGCGCCGTTTCACTACGCCGCCGACGGCGCGCGCGTCGGCGCCCTCGATCTCGCCCGCTACATCGGGCCGGCGCGCGTCGTGCACGCCATCGGCGCGCGGCCGTTGGTTCGTCGCGAACGGATCGCGCCGCATCTCGGCCCCGGCGTTGCGCGCGTTTTGATCCGCACGTATTCGCGCGCGCCCGTCGAGCGATGGGACGACGGGTTCGCCGCCATAGCGCCGGAGACGGTCGAACTCCTCGCCGACCACGGCGTGGTGCTGGTCGGCATCGACACGCCATCGCTCGATCCGCAAGACTCCAAGACGATGGACGCGCACGGCGTGGTGCGTCGCCGCGGGTTGTCGATTCTCGAAGGTCTGGTGCTGGACGATGTGCCCGAGGGCGACTATGAGCTGATCGCGTTGCCGCTCAAGCTCGCCGACCTCGACGCCGCACCGGTGCGCGCGGTACTGCGCGAGCTTAGCCCGTGAGCCGGTTGACGCGGGCCGATTGCGCGACGCTCGACGCGCGCGATCCACTGGCTGCGGCGCGCGATGAATT
>DATFES010000055.1:0-3266 GCA_035250945.1 Alphaproteobacteria bacterium
ATGGCGGATGTCGATCTGCAAGTTCGCCCGGGTCAGCGCGAGCGCCGCGCTCGGGCTGGCGCTTTGGCGCAAGAACCGGGCCCACCATTGCCGAAATCGCGGATCGTCGACGGTCGATGGCGCGCGAATATCGAGCCCGACGGCGGTGCCCCATTCGTGCTCGATCGAGTGAAGGAAGGCGTCGATGAATCGATCTTCGGCGCCGGCCGGATAATCGGGCGCCTTGATACGGCGCGCATAGCTGCCGACCATGATCAGGGCGGTGACGCGCTCGGGATATGTCGCGGCGAACAGCGCGCACATCGGGCCGCCCTCGGAGTATCCGAGGAGCGCCGCGCGCTTCGAGCCGACGGCGTCCATGACCGCACGCACATCGTCCATGCGCTGTTCCAAGGTGGATACGTCGGTGATTCGGTCCGAAAGTCCGGTTCCGCGCTTGTCGAATAATAGGAGCCGCGAGAACTCGGCCAGGCGCATGTAGAAGCGCGCCACGCTCGGCTCCTCCCAAAACACCTCGATGTTCGACATCCAGCCGGGAACCACTACGAGGTCGATCGGTCCCTTACCGACCACCTGGTAGGCTATGTTGATCCCGTCGCTGCTCGCGTATCGCGTCTCGGGCGTCATCCGCCAAGACCAATCGAAGCGCCGCGATTGCGCGGCGGCGGCGTGGACGATCCCAAGCCGCAGGATCGAAAGGCTAGACAATTCGCCCGGCCGACTCAACGTCGTCCCGCGGGTTCGCCAGGAGCCGCCACGATCGTGCGCGAGTGGGCTGTCGGTGGTCGCTGCGTGCGGTTATGATCGGGCGGGGCGGCAAATCGGGCGGACCGCCATGGCGAACATTCAAGGCAGGCGTCCGTCCGGCACCGTGCGCTGTTCGCCCGACGTGGAGCGCGCTTCGAGCATCGATGTTAGCGTGTCGCCCGCCAACCAAGACGTGAAGCGCGGGTGGCCGGCAAACCTCAGGCAACTCGGCACGATCGGCCATAAACACGGGAGTACGAACGAATGATTCTCGAGATTGCTCAGATCGAGGTGAAAGCGGGACTCGAAAAGGAGTTCGAAGCCGGCGTCGCCAAGGCCGCCCCGGTGTTCGCCCGCGCCAAAGGCTGCCGCGGCATGGAGCTGCAACGCTCGATCGAGAGGCCGAGCCGTTACCGGCTATTCGTCAAATGGGATACGCTCGAAAACCATACCGTCGATTTTCGCGGCTCCGAGGATTTCAAAGTGTGGCGCGGCCTGGTGGGGCACTGCTTCGCCGGGGCGCCGGAAGTCGAGCACACGTCGCAGGCGGTGCAAGGGTTTTGACAACCGGCGGCGGGAAGGCCGACCGGCGCGGCGGTTCTTGCCGCGCGGCGGACAAAAAAATGGGCCGCACCTTTTGAGCACGGCCCAAGTTTAGGGAGGAAACGCCCGGAATGCGGCCAGGGAGGCCGGATTCCGACGCGGCATCAGGGATGCCGCACTGCAATATTTGAATGTTGCGCCGCAAAAATCAAGCGTCATTTCATCGCAGTGCAAAAAATTTTATGTGTACGAACGATAACCTCCTAACCTATTGACCGAAAACGTATATTTCTAAATCTTTGATATTGCGAGCGCTACTTCTAACACTGCAACGCGGCGACTCGGCGTATTTTGACAGAGTTCGCAGGTAGTTTAAGATTCTGGCTTTTTATTTTGCAATAACAAACACTTACATCTATATCGCTGGGCGCGGGCACGGGATGCCCGTATAGTCATGGACGGCGACGGCCCGATTCGCCGAGACGGGCTTCGGGCGCGTCCGCCAATACGGCGGTCAGCCAGCGGTGGCCCATGAACGATACGACGCCACACCCGCCTGCCCAGCAGCCCGTTTCCGGCCTGGTGAGCCCGCGATTTTCGGGCATTCCCACTTTCATGCGCCTGCCATACGCCAGCGACCCGGCGGCGGTCGATGTGGCGCTTGTCGGCGTGCCATGGGACGGCGGGACGACGAATCGTCCGGGTGCTCGCCACGGACCGCGCGAGATCCGCAATCAGTCGAGCCTGATCCGCCGCGTCCATCCGACCACACGCGTGTCGCCGTTCACGCTCGCCCGCTGCGCCGACCTGGGCGATGCCCCGGTCAACCCGGTCGACCTCCTGGACACGCTGTCGCGCATCGAGCGGTTCTTCGCCAAGCTGCACGAAGCCGGCGCCGCCCCGCTTTCCGCCGGCGGCGACCATCTTGTGACGCTGCCGATCTTCCGCGCCATCGCCGGGAAGCGGAGACTCGGCATGGTGCATTTCGACGCCCACTCCGACACCTGGGATCGCTATTTCGGCGATTATCGTTACACCCATGGCACGCCGTTTCGCCGCGCCATCGAGGAAGGCCTGCTCGACCCCAAACGCACGATCCAGATCGGCATCCGCGGCTCGCTCTACTCGCAAGACGACAACGATTGGGCGCTCGCCCAGGGCATCCGCGTGGTCACGATCGAGGAGTACTTTGCGCTCGGGCCGGAGAAGGTGATCGCCGAGGCGCGGCGCATCGTCGGCGATGCTCCGATCTACATCAGCTTCGACGTCGATGGGCTCGACCCGGTCTACGCGCCAGGCACGGGAACGCCGGAAATCGGCGGTTATTCGACGTTCGACGCCCAGCTCATGCTGCGCGGGTTGCGCGGGCTCGAAATCGTCGGCGGCGACGTGGTCGAAGTCTCGCCGCCGCTTGATCCCAGCGGCAACACCGCGCTGGTCGGCGCGACCATGATGTTCGAGATCCTCTGCGTGCTCGCCGAGGCGGTCGCCCGGCGCAAGCGCCGCTGACGACGCCCGACATGGACGACGAAGCTTCGCGCGCGCGAGCGTGGTGCCGAGTCGCGCGCGCCGACGGAAGCTGGGTCGCCGGACTCGGCGGCCGCTGGATTCTCGCCAACATCATCGAGCTCGAGCATGAAGTCGCGGCGCTGGCGCCCGAGGCCGGCGCCGCGGTGCGGATCGATCTCGCTGCGGTCAAGGCGCTCGACACCGCCGGCGCATGGTTGATCTATCGTCTGGCGCGGCGGCTCGCCCACGTGCCGCACAAGGTCGAAATTTCCGGCGCTACCGACGCGCAGACTGCGCTCCTCGAGCGCATGGCGCCCACGGAAGGTCGTCGTCCGCTCATGCGGCCTTACAACCCGCTGCGCGACATGGTCGAACGCGTCGGCCAAGCGACGATCAATGTCCTCGGCCGCGCGCGCGATCTCGTCTCCTTTTTCGGCCTGACGGCGATCGTCTTCATGCGGGCGGCG
>DATFES010000058.1:0-2438 GCA_035250945.1 Alphaproteobacteria bacterium
TACATCGCATTCGTGTTGACGATCGCCGCAGGATTGGCGCTCGTCGGGCTGGATTTGGTGACGAGCCTCACCGGCGCCGCCACGGCGGTCGGCAACGTCGGCCCTGGCCTCGGCGATATCATCGGTCCGGCGGGAAATTTCTCGACGCTGCCCGACGGAGCGAAATGGCTGCTGGCGATCGGGATGTTGCTCGGACGACTCGAAATGCTCACGGTCCTTGTCTTGTTCTCGCGAACCTTCTGGCGACCATGAGCAAGCAATGTGCGGCGCCAAGCCCGTTAAATTTTAATCGAATTTTCGCGAATCGCCTTACACTTCCAATGTTCGCCCGAGTCGCGCGGCAGAACCATGGAAGTCCGCCAACCCGAATTTCGCATACGGCCATTCTCGGCTGCTCCGGATTTGCGCTTCGTCTATGCGCATCATTCGTTTCGTCTGGCCTTCACCGAGATTTGGCAAGGCATACAACGCGCGGCGGGCCTGTTGACGCTCACCGGCGGTCCGGGCATCGGCAAGACGACGTTGTTGCGCCGGCTAAAGGAGGAAGTGGAGGGCCAGCGGGGCAAGGTTTTTTTCCGCTTCTATCCCCGCTTAGGCTTCGATGAACTGTTGACCGCCTGCTGCGAGGAGGCGGACATCTACCATAGCGGCGCTGGCGCCATGGAGAAGCTGCGCGCCCTGGCGCGTTACCTGCGGGCACGCGTCTACGAGGGCAGCCCGGCGTTGCTGATCATCGACGACGCCCAGCGCATCACCGACGACCTGCTGCGCAAACTCGAGCTCTTGACCGAAATTTGCGACGGCGAGCGATCCTTGCTCCAGGTGCTGCTCGCCGGCAACCGCGATTTCGAAGTGCGGCTTCAGCGCGACGATCTTGTCGACGTTCGCCGGCGCATCGCCGTGGCGGCGCAACTGCTGCCGCTGAGCGACGACGAGGTAGGGCCGTATATCCGCTACCGAATGCAGGTGGCGGGCGCGGAGCAGCACGACTTTTTCGGCCCCAAGATCGTGCGCCGGATCGCGCGATTCAGCGGCGGGGTTCCGCTCAACATCAACCGGGTGTGCGAGCGCGCCGTCCAAGGGGCGATCGCGGCGGGGCTCGACCACGTCAGTACGACGATCCTGGAGCAGGCGGCGGAGGGATGCCGTCTCTTGGACGAGCAGGCGTCACTTGCCCGCGGCCAGGCGTTGGGGCGGCCGTTCGCGGCGTCGAGCTCAACATCGGCCGCCCAATCCGCTGGTCCAGGGCGTCCCTCGCGACTGTTTCCCTCGCGTCAGATCGCGATGCCGACGCCCGGACAAACCAGCCTCGCGACGTCACGCCGGCAGGATGATCTGCACGCGATCGATTGGGCGGCACGCTGGCGAGCCGTGCAGCCGACGACAGCCGATCTATACGCCGTCCCTCCGGCGCCACCCGACGCCGCAAGTGCCGAAGCTCCCGCAGCTACGGACATGACAAAAGACGGGTCGGGCGCCGGCGCGCAACCGGATCCTGGATATGCGCACGAAGGCGGAAGGGCTGACTCGGCCGAGATGGGCCTACGGCGTCTCTCCGACTCCGCGCAGCATGGGCCGACATCGGCGTCTTGGGGAGCCGCCGTCGCCGCATTGCCTGCACCGCTATCCGATGAAAGCGCCGAAGACCGGATTTCACGACGCTTGGGAACTCCCGCGAAGCCGTTGGTGGCAGAATCCGAGCGTTCTCACGTCATCCCGTTGGTCGTAGCGGCGCTCGGCGCCATACTTATTTCTGGCGCTGCCTTTCTTTATTACGATGAATTTCGGCAGGAAACCGCGCAGTCGATCGCCGAACTAGTTGGCCTGCGTCCTTGGCCCGCCGGGCCCGAGATTGCACCGCCGGTTCCGCCGGTCGTAATTCGCGCGCCAGCGCCAGGGCCAACGCCCGCGCCGCCGACAACGGTGACCGCGCCTCCCGTCGATGTTGCCGGTGCACCGCCTGGCACGCCGGTTGATCCCGGTCGAGCCGCCGAGGGGAGCGCTACCGTCGAGCCGGCCGCCGGCCCTCCGCTGCAAGTCGCGCCCGTTTCGCCGCCAGGACCGGTTGCGGCCGTGCAACCACCGCCCCAATCGACGCCGCCGCAACCGTCAAGCGATGCGCCGGTGACGCGCCCCATCTTGTCGCAAGTCGCGGTCACCCAGCTTTTGTCCCGCGGCGAGGAGTTGATGCGTCTCGGCGATCCGGCGGCGGCGCGGCTGGTTTTCGAGCGTGCCGCTGCCGGCGGTCACGCGCACGCGGCAACCGGCGTCGGACGTACGTACGACCCCGTTGAGTTCGCCCGCCAGCGGCTGCGAGGCGTTCCGCCTGACCCTGACCGGGCGCAATTCTGGTACGAGCGCGCCGTTGCCGGAGGCGATGACGAGGCCGTCGCTCGTCTAGCGGCGCTCGCCTCATGGCGAGCGCAGCAGCGCGGCAC
>DATFES010000060.1:0-3248 GCA_035250945.1 Alphaproteobacteria bacterium
AGCGAAGCTAGGATCGCTGCCCTTGCCAAGGAGTTCGTCGTGCCTTTGACTCGAATTGGGACCATCAAGTCGGGGAAGGGCGTCACGGTGCTCGATCCGACCGGCGCGCCCAGATCGTTTGAGAAAGCGGGCTGGACACACTTTTGATTCCAACAAGGTCCGCAGTCGGGCCGTTCAGGGAACACGCCGTCATGTCGTCCGATAAAACGCGCCAGAACGTAATTGTTCTCGCGTGCTGCCAGGGTCTGTTGATGATCGGCACCGCGACCATGCTCGCCGAAGCGGCGTTGGTCGGGCACATGCTGGCCGAGAATAAGGCGCTGGCGACGTTGCCGCTGGCGCTTCAGCAGGTCGGGGTGATGGCGGCGATGTTTCCGGCGTCGTTCCTGATGGGCCGAATGGGACGCCGCCTTGGATTTACGATCGGCGCCCTGTTCGGAATCGTCGGAACCGGGGTCGCGTTGCTCGGCGTCCTGTGGAGTTCGTTCGGCCTGTTCTGCTTCGGCGTGATGCTGAACGGCTGTTACAACGGGTTTGGACAGTTTTACCGTTTCGCCGCCGTCGATGGGTCACGCCAGGAGTTCAAGAGTAAAGCGATCTCGTACGTTCTGGCGGGCGGCGTGATCGCCGCAATCGTCGGCCCGGAGATGGCGAAGGCGACCAAGGATCTCTGGCCGACGCATGTCTTCGCCGGCTCATTCGCGGCGTTAATCGGCGTCAGCATCGTCGCTCTTGTGTTGCTGCAATTCATCGACATACCGCAGCCGAGCGAAGCGGAACGGCGCGAGCGCGGCAGGCCGTTCCTCGAGATCGTCTTCCAACCGGCGTTTCTCGTCGCCGTATTGGGCGGCGTCGTGGGCTACGCTGGCATGTCCTTCGTGATGACCGCGACGCCGCTCGCGATGGTCGGGCACGATCATCACTTCGACAGCGCCGCGTCGGTGATTCAGTGGCACGTCTTCGCGATGTTCGCGCCGTCGTTCTTCACCGGCGACGTGATCAAGCGCTTCGGCGCCTTTAAGGTGATGCAGACCGGCGCGGCGCTGATGCTTCTGTGCGTAGCGATCAATTTGCTGGGAACGCATCTGCACAATTTCTGGGTTGCCCTTTTCGTACTGGGCATCGGCTGGAACTTTATGTTCGTCGGGGCGACGACGCTGTTGACCGAGACGTATCTTCCGGCCGAGCGGTCCCTGGTGCAGGCAACCAATGATTTTCTCATCTTCGGTTCGGTGGCGCTCGCCTCGATTTCGTCTGGTATCGTCCTCGATAAACTGAGCTGGCAAGTCATCAACATCGGCGTGTTGCCATTTGTCCTCGCGACGTTGGCTGCGACAGGCTGGCTCGGATGGCGCCGGCCGGCGAACGCGGCTATCGGCGCGGCCGCGTCGACCGGGCTAAAAGACGGTTGAATTTGCGAGGCTAGGTCGGCCGAGCCGCTTGCCTTCGAGTGCCGGTTCTGGCATGTTCCGCCGCGCTTTTTCGCCCGCCGGGGGGCTTTTTCCCAGCTAGTTCCGAGGTTTCCGCCGCCAAATCCTGGCGGCTGGACCGAACGCCAGACAACGAGGCCGATCGATGACCTTAGCCTATTGGTTCGTGATTCTGTGCGGCGTGTTGGCGCTGGCCTATGGAGCATACGCCTACCGGCAGGTGATGAGCGCGAGTCCCGGCTCGGAACGAATGCAGGAGATCGCCAGCGCCATCCAGATCGGTGCAAGCGCCTATCTCAATCGTCAGTACCGAACCATCGCCATGGCGGGCGTCGTCGTGGCGATCATACTTGGTGTCACGCTTGGCGTGCATGTCGGGATCGGCTTCGTGATCGGCGCGGTGCTATCGGGCGCCGCCGGATACATCGGCATGAACGTTTCGGTGCGCGCCAACGTGCGCACGGCCGAGGCGGCCAAGAACGGCATACAGCCGGCGCTCGACATCGCGTTCAAGTCGGGCGCCATCACCGGCATGCTGGTTGTCGGATTGGGATTGCTTGGCGTTTCGATCTACTACGGAATCCTCCTCGCCTGGAAAGGCGGCGCCGATGCCGCCAGCCTGCGCTCGATCCTCGAGGCGCTGATCGCGCTTTCGTTCGGGGCATCGTTGATTTCGATCTTCGCCCGTCTCGGCGGCGGCATCTTCACCAAGGGCGCCGACGTTGGCGCCGACCTCGTCGGCAAGATCGAGGCCGGAATTCCCGAGGACGATCCGCGTAATCCCGCCGTTATCGCCGACAACGTCGGCGACAATGTCGGCGACTGCGCCGGCATGGCGGCCGACCTCTTCGAGACCTACGCCGTCACGATCGTCGCCACGATGCTGCTCGCCGCCATTTTCTTCACCGGCGCGGTCCAGGCGCAGATGATGATCTATCCGCTGCTCATTTGCGGCGCCTGCATTGCCGCCTCGGTGGCCGGTACGTTTTTCGTCAAGCTTGCCGGCGACCAGAAGATCATGGCCGCGCTATACAAAGGCTTGGTCGTCACCGGGCTCGTCTCTGCCGTCCTGCTATTGATCGTAACCGCCCTCTATATCGGCCTTGGCGTCGAGTACGAGGCGTCGGGCCGCAAGTTCAACGGTTTCAACCTGTTCATCTGCGGGATCACCGGGCTTGTCGTGACCGGCCTCATCGTCTGGATCACCGAGTACTACACCGGCACGCAGTACCGGCCGGTGCGCAGCGTTTCCGACGCTTCGGTCACCGGCCATGCGACCAACATCATCAAGGGCCTTGCGGTCTCGATGGAGTCGACGGCGCTGCCCGTCGTGGTCATCGCGGCCGGGATCATCGTCGCGTTTCTCAATGCCGGCCTGTTCGGCATCGCGATCGCCGCGACGACAATGCTGGCCCTCGCCGGAATGGTCGTCGCGCTCGACGCCTACGGACCGGTCACCGACAACGCCGGCGGTATCGCCGAAATGTCGAACTTGCCGAAGGAAATACGCAAGACGACCGACGCGCTCGATGCAGTGGGCAACACCACCAAGGCCGTCACCAAGGGCTACGCGATTGGCTCAGCCGGCCTCGCCGCGCTGGTTTTGTTCGCCGCCTATACCGAGGACCTGCACCATTATTTTCCCAACATCAAGGTCCAGTTCATCCTCTCCGATCCCTACGTCGTCGTCGGCCTATTCATCGGCGGAATGCTGCCCTACCTATTCGGCGCGATGGGCATGACGGCGGTTGGTCGCGCCGCCGGTTCGGTGGTGCTCGAGGTCCGCCGCCAGTTCAAGGAAATCAAGGGCATCATGGA
>DATFES010000075.1:0-8810 GCA_035250945.1 Alphaproteobacteria bacterium
GGCAGCCTTGTCGAGATGGGGCTCGGCACGGCGATCGGCGCCATCACCTTCACCGGCTCGATCATCGCCTTCGCCAAGCTGCAAGCGCTGATGTCCGGCGCGCCGCTGGTCTTTCCGATGCAGCATCCGTTGAACGCGCTGCTCGGCGCGCTGATCGTCGTATCGCTGATCTGGTTCGCCGCCACCGGCAGCACGCCTGCGTTCTGGATCCTGGTCATATTGTCGCTGGCGCTGGGCTTCCTGCTCATCCTTCCGATCGGCGGCGCCGACATGCCGGTCGTCATCTCGATGCTGAACTCGTATTCGGGCTGGGCCGCCTGCGGCATCGGCTTCACGCTGCAGAACAGCCTCTTGATCGTCACCGGCGCGCTGGTCGGCTCGTCGGGCGCCATCCTCAGCTACATCATGTGCAAGGGGATGAACCGCTCGATCTTCAACGTCATCCTCGGCGGCTTCGGCACCGACGCCGGCGCCGCGGCGGCCGGCGCCAAGGAGCAGCGGCCGGTCAAGTCGGGCAGCGCCGAAGACGCCTCGTTCATCATGAAGAACGCCAGCTCGGTGATCATCGTGCCTGGGTACGGCATGGCGGTGGCGCAGGCCCAGCACGCGCTGCGCGAGATGGGCGACATGCTGAAGGAGCAGGGCGTGCAGGTGCGCTACGCCATCCATCCCGTCGCCGGCCGCATGCCGGGGCACATGAACGTGCTGCTCGCCGAGGCCAACGTTCCATACGACGAGGTGTTCGAGCTCGAGGAGATCAATCGCGACTTCGCGCAGGCCGACGTCGCCTTCGTCATCGGCGCCAACGACGTCACCAACCCGGCGGCGAAGACCGATCCCAAGTCGCCGATCTACGGCATGCCGATCCTCGACGTCGAGCGCGCCAAGACGGTGCTGTTCGTCAAGCGCTCGATGGCCACCGGCTACGCCGGCGTCGATAACGAGCTGTTCTACCGCGACAACACGATGATGCTGTTCGGCGACGCCAAGCGCGTCGTCGAGGAGATCGTCAAGACGCTGTGACGGCGCGCGGTCCTCGCGCCTCGACCAGCTCGGCGTGAGGAAGTCTTCTTTCCTCGTCCTGAGCCTGTCGAAGGACGAGGATGAGTCCCG
Source organism: Alphaproteobacteria bacterium (assembly GCA_035250945.1). Taxonomy (GTDB): domain Bacteria; phylum Pseudomonadota; class Alphaproteobacteria; order CACIAM-22H2; family CACIAM-22H2; genus DATFES01. The sequence goes on from DATFES010000075.1 coordinate 1,114, forward strand.
CGCTACGCCCGTCGGCTCGCCTCCGGCCCCACGGGCACGTTATCGATGAGGCGCGTCGCCCCGAGCCAGGCCGCCGCCGCGATCCGGCACGCGCCGGCGACGCGCGGCGCTGGCTTCAAGGTATCGGCCTCGACCAGATCGAGATAGTCCACCTTGGCGAATCCGGCGCGCGTCAGCGATTCGACGCCACGGCCAAGTGCCGGCGCGGCGAGACCGCCGGGCGCGAGTTCGTCGGCCAAGGCGAATAGCGTGCGCGGCAGCGCGCTGGCGATCTTGCGCTCGTCGGTCGACAGAAAGACGTTTCGCGACGCCATCGCCAACCCGTCGGGCTCGCGGACCGTCGCCACGCCTTCGATGACGACCGGAATGTCGAGGTCGCGCACCATCCGCCGGACGATCTGCAGCTGCTGCCAGTCCTTCTCGCCGAACAACGCGAAATCCGGCTCGGCCTGCAGCAGCAGTTTGGCCACTACCGTGGCCACGCCCTCGAAATGTCCCGGACGATGCGGCCCGCACAACCCGGCGGCGAGATCGCGCACGGCGATCGAGGAGGCAAACCCGGCCGGGTACATCTCCAGCGCTTCCGGGGCGTACACCGCCTCGACGGCGAGCGGCGTCAGTTTTTCGAGATCTCCCTTGAGATCGCGCGGGTAACGCTGGAAGTCGTCGGCGCGATTGAACTGGATGGGATTGACGAAAATCGACACGACGACGCGCGGCGCCAGTTCGCCGCCGCGGCGGACGAGCGCCAGGTGGCCCTCGTGCAAGCCGCCCATTGTCGGCGCGAGTGCAACGCGCTCGCCCTGCCGGCGCCAGCCACGCACCTCTTCGCGCAGCGTCGCCACGGTCTTGATGACGGCAGGACCGATCATCGCCGCGTCGAGCGCCAAACGCCGCGAACACGGCGTGCTCGCGGCGGAGAATTCATGGTCGGTCGAAGAAGCCGGTGAAGCCGGCCGAAGGCTCGAGGCGCGTCGTCGCCCTCAGTAGCCTTCGCGCTCCATGCGCTTGCGCTGGAGCTTGCGATAGCGCCGCACGGCCTCGGCCTTTTCGCGCGCCTTGCGCTCGGAAGGCTTTTCGAAATGGCGGCGGAGCTTCATCTCGCGGAAGACGCCCTCGCGCTGCATTTTCTTCTTTAGCGCGCGCAGGGCCTGGTCGACGTTATTGTCGCGGACGATGACTTGCACGGGCGGGGCGCTCTCCTTTCGGGGCTGGTTCGGGCAACACGAAACGCAACGACCGGGAACACTCGTCCCCGGCCGCGCGCAAGGGTTTATAGCACAGGCATTTACAAGCTGTGAAGGGGTGCCGGACGGCCGCCGCGGCTTTGACCGGGCCGGTGCGGCGGCCCATATTAAGCCCATGGCGATTCTCAAGATTGCCCGCATGGGCCATCCGATTTTACGACAGCGCGCCGGCGAGGTCGGCGATCCCACCGCGCCGGAAATTCGGCATCTGGTCGCCGACATGATCGAAACGATGGAGGACGCCGACGGCGCCGGGCTGGCGGCGCCGCAAGTCCACGTACCGCTGCGCGTCGTCATCTTCCACGTACCGGCGCATCGCGCCTCGGGCGCCGCCGATGATGCGCCGCAAGGGCTGACGGTGTTGGTGAATCCGACGCTCGAACCGCAGGGCGACGAAGCGGAACTCGGCTGGGAAGGCTGTCTGTCGGTTCCCGGAATGATCGGCGCCGTGCCGCGCTGGAAGCGGCTGCGTTACCGTGGCGTCTCCCCCGACGGGACGGCGATCGACCGCACGGTGTCCGGCTTTCATGCCCGCGTCGTCCAGCACGAGTGCGACCACCTCGATGGCGTGCTCTATCCGATGCGGATCGCCGATCTGCGCCTGTTCGGCTTCGTCGAGGAAATGAAGAAAGCGACGGTGGTGCCCGATGACGTCCCGGTCGAATGACGAAACCCCCGGCGGCGCCGGGTTCGATCGCCTCGCCGTGCGCCGCCGGATCGTCGCCGCGGCGCTCCCGCATGTCCCATTCGACGGCTGGACGGCGGCGACCTTGGCGCAATCGGCGGTCGACGCCGGCCACCCGGCGTCGACGGCGCTGCGCGTTTTTCCGGGCGGGCCGGTCGAGGTCGTGGAATTCTGGTGCGCCGAGGCCGACCGCGCGATGGTCGCGGCGCTCGAGGCGCGCGATCCATCGTCGATGAAGGTGCGCCAACGCATCGCCACGGCGGTCCGGCTGCGCCTCGACGCCGTTGGCCCGCATCGCGAGGCGGTGCGGCGCGCGCTCGGTCTCTTGGCGCTGCCGCACAACGCGCCGGTCGCCGCGCGCAGCCTGTGGCGGACCGTCGATGCGGTCTGGTACGCCGCCGGCGACACGGCGACCGATTACAACTGGTACACCAAGCGCGCGCTGCTCGCCGGCGTTTACAGCGCGACGCTGATGTATTGGCTCGACGACAAATCGGAAGGCTTCGCGGATACGTGGACGTTCCTCGATCGGCGTATCGCCGAAGTCATGCGCGTGCCAAGGGTGCTGGGCGACATCGCCAAGCGTCTCGGCGAGCTGCCTAACCTGTTCCGGCCCTTCCGGCCGCGCGGGCTATGAGCGGTCGGATGTAAGACGTCATCCTCACGCTGAGTCTGTCGAAGCGTGAGGATCATTCATCCTCGTCCTTCGACCATCGCTCCCGTCGTCGATGCGGCCTCCGATTTGTCGTATGCACGTGCCGCGTTGACCAGAATCAACGACCGGCGATTGTCAAATAATCATGTTATAGACCGGTGGCTGAGTCCGGTTTCTTGGTAAGCTTTCGAATTTGGGGCGAAGTCAATGGACTCCTATTGGGACCCCGGCCATCCCTACCGCTTTCGGACTTGGATTCGCACCCACATGCCGATGGTGCTCATTGACTTGGGCATCGCCAGCAAGGGCGACGACTGCGAGAAGGCCGGCGGATGGCACCGCTGGTACAACGTCGATGGTCAATCGAGTGCCTGCTATCACTGCCGAGCGGTGCGTTCCGGCCAGCTCTGGCGGCGCAAGAGTGATGTCTGAGGATCTTCAACGAGCCGCGCGCGGCGACAGGCGCGTCACATGGCCCATCTTGCGGCCAGGGCGGATTTCGCGTTTTCCGTAGAGATGAAGTTTGGCGGCGGGATCCTTGACGATCTCCGGCCAGTCGCTGACCTCCTCGCCGATCAGATTCTTCATCACCGCGTCGGAATGGCGCTCCGGGCTGCCGAGCGGCCAGCCGCATATGGCGCGCACGAGCTGCTCGAACTGGCTGGTCAGGCAGGCGTCGATCGTCCAGTGGCCGGAATTATGCGGCCGCGGGGCAAGCTCGTTGACCAGCACTTGGCCGTCGCGCGTCACGAACATCTCGACCGCGAGCAAGCCGACGAGATCGAGCTTTTCGGCGATATGGCGTGCGATCGCCTCGGCCTTCATCGCGACTTCGGGCGCGACGCGCGCCGGCGCGATCGTGGTGTCGAGAATGTGATTCTTGTGCTGGTTTTCGACCGGCACGTAGGACAGCGTCTGGCCGTCGAGTCCGCGGGCGACGATGACCGAAATTTCGCAGGAGAAATCGACGAACGTTTCGACCACGCCACGAGCCCCGCCGAGTTGCGCCCATAGCGCCTCGGGGTCGCTGTCGGCGCGGATCATCGCCTGCCCCTTGCCGTCGTAGCCCATGCGGACGCTCTTGAGCACCGCTGGAAAGCCGACATCGCGCGCCGCGCGCATGAGCGACGCCGCCCCGGTCACCTCTACGTATCGGGCAGTCGCGATGCCGGCTTGGTTGACGAAATCCTTCTCGAGCAGGCGGTCCTGGGCGATCCGCAGCACTTCGGGACCTGGCCGCACCGGCTTGAGCGCAGCGAGCGTCGCGACGCCTTCGTGCGCGATGTTCTCGAATTCGTAGGTCGCGACGTCGATCGCAGCGGCGAATGACGCGAGGGCGGCAAGATCGGTGTAATCGGCGTGGGTGGTCATCGCGGCGACGGCGCTTGCCGGCGCATCGCGATCGGGATCGAAAATGTGCACGCGATAGCCCAGCCGCGCCGCGGCGAGGGCGGTCATCCGGCCGAGCTGGCCGCCGCCGAGAATGCCGATCGTGGCGCCGGGGGGAAGCGCGCTCACTTTCGGCGCTTCGCCGCAGCGAGGCGCGGGCCGACCCTGGGGGCGCGCGCGACCGACGCCGTTTGTCGCGCCCGATACGCGACGAGACGCGCCGCGACCGCCTTGTCGTCGAGCGCCAGGATCGCGGCGGCGAGCAGTGCGGCGTTGATCGCGCCGGCGCGGCCGATGGCGAGCGTTCCGACCGGAATGCCGGCCGGCATTTGCGCGATCGACAAGAGACTGTCGAGACCGTTGAGCGCGCGACTCTCGACCGGAACTCCCAGCACCGGCAGCGGCGTCAACGAGGCGGTCATCCCTGGAAGGTGCGCCGCCCCGCCGGCGCCGGCGATGATCACCTGGATGCCGCGCCGGCGCGCCGCGCCGGCGTAAGCATAGAGCCGCTTGGGCGTCCGATGGGCCGAGACGATCCGCTTTTCGCAAGCGATCTTGAGCGCAGCCATGGTATCAGCCGCGTGGCGCATCGTCTCCCAGTCCGACTGGCTGCCCATGATGATCGCCACCCGGGTTTTGCGGCGCGCCATGTCTCCTCCAGAGCGGCCGCGCGCGTCGCGGCCGGCGAAAGGGCGGCATTATAGGGGCCGCGCTTGACCTGGCAATCGACGACGGCGATCGCGCTCAGGCGATGATGTCGGGCAGAAGCTGGCTCTCGAGCCGCGCGATCTGGTCTTTGAGCATGAGCTTGCGTTTCTTGAGCCGCTGCACCTGCAAGGCGTCGAACGGCTGTCGTTCGATCAGCCGCGCGATCACGTCGTCGAGGTCGCGATGTTCGCTTCGCAGTTCGGCGAGCTTGCGGCGGAGGGTTTCGATTGCCGGATCGTCCATCAGCAAGAGCGGCGTCTCGGAAGTGGGAAGTGATGAACCGCTAGCATAGCAAGCGGACGCCGCTACGTCTTGCCGGGTTGCGGCCGGCATCGCATTGCCGCACACTCGCGACTCCCGCGTGGATTTCTAAGGGACTGATTGAAAATGACAAAAAGGATCGGCCTGTTGACGAGCGGCGGCGATTGCGCGGGCCTCAATGCGGTGATCCGTGCGGTAGTGCTGCGGGCCCGCGATGCATATGGCTGGGACGTGGTGGGAATCCGCAACGGAACGATGGGTCTGATGACCCGGCCCGTCGAAGCCGAGATCTTAGGCCCTGACTCAACCGACACGACGATCATGCGCCAGGGCGGCACGATCCTCGGCACCACCAACAAGGGGAATCCATTTGCATTTCCGATGCCCGATGGCCGCGAAATCGATCGCTCCGACGAGGTGATCGAGGGGGTGCGTCGACTCGCGCTCGACGCGGTCATCGGCATCGGCGGCGACGGCAGTTTCGCCATCCTGCGGCGCATGGCGCGAAAAGGCGGCATCAATCTGGTCGGCATACCGAAGACGATCGACAACGATCTCGGCCATACCGAAGCCTCGATCGGATATTCGACGGCAGTGGCGGTGGCGACCGAGGCGCTCGACCGCCTGCAACCGACGGCGGCGAGCCACAGCCGGGTGATGATACTCGAGGTCATGGGCCGCGACGCCGGCCACATCGCCATCGCCGCGGGGATCGCCGGCGGCGCCGATGTGGTGCTGATTCCCGAAATTCAATGGAGCCTCGCATCGATCACGGCGAAGTTCGAACAGATCAAGACGCGCGGCCGCAACTTCGCGCTCGTCGTCGTCGCCGAGGCGGTCAAGACCGAATCCGGCGCGCCGGTCACGATCAGCGACCTGACCGGCCGCGAGCGATACGGCGGGATCGCCCACTATCTCGGCGACACTCTGGCCCGTGCGATCGGCGCCGAGACGCGCGTCACGGTGCTGGGCCATGTGCAGCGCGGCGGCCAGCCCGATTTCCACGACCGGCTTCTCGCCTCGGCGTTCGGCGTGCACGCGGTCGACCTGATCGCCCAAAATCGCTTCGATCGCATGGTCGCCTACGGCAACCGGGAGGTCGTCGACGTGCCGCTCGCCGACGCCATCGCGCGCTATCAGGCGGTGAATCCGCAAGGTTTGCTGGTCCGAACCGCGCGCGGGCTCGGCATCTGCCTCGGCGACTGAGTCGTGGCGGCGCCGCGCTTCGCCAATCCGCTGTGGCGATTCTCGCTGGCCCACTATCGGCGTCGCGGCGTCGCCATGGCCTGCCTTGCGCTCCAGGATCGCGCCGGCGTCGACGTCAATCTATTGATGTTCGCCCTTTGGCATGGCGCCAGCGGCCGCGGCCGCCTGGATCGCCCGGCACTGCGTCGCATCGTCCGGGCTGTTTCCGCCTGGCAGAAGTGGGTGGTGGCGCCGCTGCGCGATTTGCGCCGTCGCCTGAAACCGCTTACCGAGGATCCCGCGCTCGGGCCGCTTCGATGGCCGATCTCCCGGTTGCGCGCGGAGGTCAAGCGGCTTGAACTCGAAGCCGAGCAGACCGAGCAGGCGATGCTTTTCGCGATGGTTAAACCGCCGAATCGCCCGCCAACGGCCGGCGCGATGCGGAACCGCGCGGCGCGACAGAATGTAGCCCGATACCTCGAAATCGCCGCCGGCAAACTCGACCGTGGACTCGCGCGCGAATCGCAAATATTCATCGACGCGCTCCTGCCGCGTAAACGCTTGAGGCGCAAAAGCGACTCGAAGGTCCGTTGACGCGTGTGCCGGACAGGCGGCGAGGCGGCTTGTCGCCGTGCGGAGCGAGGCGTATTCTTTTTCATGTGACATTTGGATCGAAGGAGGTCCGCCTATGGCCGTGGAAGACCGTGTCGACACCCTCAAGGCCAAGCATGCCCATCTTGAACGCGAAATTGAGGAAGAAAATAATCGACCGCTCCCGGACTCAGCCCACTTATCGGAACTCAAACGCGAAAAGTTGCGCATCAAAGAAGAAATCGTAAGACTCACGAGCTAGACACGAAATCGCCCGGCACGACGCCGGGCGTTTCCGTTTATGCGCTGCGGTGACCCGGAGGGGGCGGCTGCGGCGTCGGCTGTTCGTGCGGCGTGAATCGGCCGGCCCGTCACCGGCGCAGTTGCCCCGAACCGCGGGTTCCATCCTGCTTCGCGGGACATTCGATGAAGGCGATGGTCTGGCGCGCCGCCTCGGCTATGTCGGCGACCGACAGGCGCTTGTCCTTGTCGAAGGTGCGTTTCTGCCAAGCCACCTTGTGGCGGTTGAGGAACTTTTGCGCTTCGGCGACGTTGACCGCGAAGTTGACGTTCTGCGGCACTGCGCCGCCGATGGCCCTGGCGGCTTTCAAGGTGCCGATCCCGGCGACGACGATGCCGACCAGGTTGCCATTCATGTCGAACACCGGCCCGCCGCTATTGCCAGGCTGCACTGGAGCGCTGATCTGAAGCTGCGTCGGATCGCCACGGATGCCGGCGAGCGCGCTGACGATACCGGTCGTGATGATCGGCTCTTCCGACAACACGCCGGACAGCGGAAATCCGATGGCGACGATCTCCTCGCCGCTGCGCGTCGAGACGGGCGCGCGCAACGCAGCGGCACGCGGCAGCGTTCCTTCGGTCGACAGCAATGCGAGGTCGATTTTCGCATCGACGGCGACGACTCGCGCCGGACGCGGCTCCCCGCCGACGGCGACGGTGATTTTTCCGCACTGTT
>DATFES010000078.1:0-23066 GCA_035250945.1 Alphaproteobacteria bacterium
GTCCGGTGCGGCGCCGTCGCTGGCGGGGGCGCCGGCAATCGAATAGGGACGCGGTTGATCGAGATTTGGCAGGAGAAACTCCATATTCATTCCGGCGCGAAAACGGAAGCGGGCGGCGCGCGGCAGCGCGACGACGAGGCGGAGCACGCTCGTCGTCACTTTCTGTGCGGCGAGGACCTCGACGGAGAACTCGGCGGGCGTGATCGCCTCTTCGCCCGCGGCGCGCGCGATCATCGGGTTCACCATTTCGAGCCGCAGGCGCGGCGACAGCGGCCTGGATTGGCAGGCAAGGCAGAAGCCTTGCGCCTTTTCCTCGTCGCTGATCGCGAAGGTCATGACCCATCCGTGGTCGACGTCGCCCTCGAGAATCCGTGCCTTGCAGGTGCCGCATGCGCCGCCGCGGCAGTTATGCGGCATGTGCAGGCCGGCGGTGAGCGCCGCGTCGAGCAAGATGGTGTCAGCCGGGCAAATATAGGTTTCGCCCGTGTTCTGAATGATGACTTGCGAAGGTCCCGCCATCGCATTGCTGCTCACGCGTTTCGCGCGCGGAGCGCGAAGACCGTGGCGATCACTCCGGCGCTCACCAGGCACACGCCGACCACCGTCAACACGCTTGGGATCTCGCCCAATAGCGGAATAGCCGCAATGGTCACCACTCCAGGCACCGCCGAAGTCACCATCGTCGTCGACGCGGCGCCGAGTACGGCGACCGCGCGGGTGAATAGAACGATCGACACTACGGTCGCGAGCGCGCCTTGGTAAATCCCGTGGACGACGATGTCTTGAACCGGAGCTTCCAGTAGCCGACCGTCGAGGAACAAGAAATAGACCGGCAGGTAGAGAAACACCGAAACGACATAGACGATCGCCGCGGCCTGCATCGGCCGGATGCCCCAGGCGCGCGAGGCGACGGTGTATAGCGCCCATGACAACGACGCGGCGAGAAACAACGCATCGCCGCGCCAATACTCGAGACCGTCGCTGAAAACGCTTTCGGCTGCGATGCAGCCGATACCGCCGAGGACCAACGCGAGACCGACGGCTTTCAACGGCCCAAAGCGCTCGCCCAGTACGAGGGCGGCGAGGACAGCAGTCCAGAGCGGCAAGACACCCGGCATCAGCGCCGCCCCATGTGCTGCCGGCGCGAAGGTGAACCCCGAGAAAGCGAGAAGGCCGAAGCCGAGGCCGGCGGTCGCGGCCAGCGCCAGCATCCGCGGCCATGCGACGCCGCCGAAACCGTACCTGACGGCCCACGGCGCGACGATCGCACCTGAGACGGCGAAACGCAGGAACGCGAGATCGACCGGCGCCAGGGTCGAAGTGGCGCCATGGCGTGTGATAATCGTGAACCCCGCCCATATGAGCAGTGTGAGGAACGCGCAGGCGAGGCCAATAGCCGTCTCGCGGCGCAACGGCGAACTCAGGGTGTCGCGTGGCACAGATCAGGCCGACAGCAGCGCGTCGCGATAGGTGGCAATGTCAACGTTGCCGCCCGAAGCGACGACGGCGACCGTCCGCCCTGCGATCTCCACCCTGCCATGGAGGACCGCCGCCAAGCCGACGGCGCCGCCGGGCTCCACGACCAGTTTGAAGTATTGAAAGGCGATCGCCATCGCCCGCTTGACCTCGTCGTCGCTGGCGACGACGCCGCCCGCGAGGAGTTGCGAATTGATCGCGAAGGTTATCTCGCCGGGGGTCGGCGCCAGCAAAGCGTCGCAAATCGAGCGCGCAGCCGGATCGTTCGATTCACGACGGCCGCTTTCGAGCGACCGCGCATGATCGTCGAGCGCTGCAGGTTCGGCGCAATAAATCTTGGTCGTGGGCGATCGGGCGGTAATCGCCAATGCGCTACCGGCGACCAAGCCGCCGCCGCTGGCGCAAGCAACCACCGCATCGAGCCGGGCGCCGATTCCTGCGGCCTGGTCGGCGATCTCAAGACCGACCGTGCCCTGTCCCGCGATAATGTGGGGATCGTCGAAGGGAGGAACGACGATGGCGCCTCGCTCGCGGGCCAACCGTTCGCCGATCTTTTCGCGGCTCTCTTGGTAGCGGTCGTAGAGCACGACCTCGGCTCCATAGGCGCGAGTGTTGGCGATCTTCAGCGCCGGTGCGTCGGCTGGCATGACGATGGTCGCTGGCACACCGAGGAGCCGGGCGGCGTGGGCGACGCCCTGGGCGTGATTTCCGGAGGAATATGCTACGACGCCGGCGGCGCGCTGCGCCGGCTCGAGGCGGCATAGGCGATTGTAGGCGCCGCGAATCTTGAACGAACCCGTGCGCTGCAGCGATTCCGCCTTGATCAGCAACCGGCCGCCCAGTTCGGCGTTGAGCAGCGGCGATTCAAGCAGCGGGGTGTAGACGGCGATGCCCTTGAGCCTCAGCGCCGCGTCCTCGACTTCGGCGAAAGTCGGTGGCGACGCCGGTTCAGTGGCGGCGAAAGAACGCATCAAGGGCCTCGCGGCATTCCGGTTCGTCAAGCGTCGGCGCGTGCCCGACGCCGGGAACCGTGACCTGATCGAGGTCCGGCTTTTCGGCCTTCATGCGCGCGAACGTCGCCTCGGAGAGGATATCCGACACGCCGCCGCGAATGGCAAGCATCGGGATTCGCTGCGCCGCCCGCCATAGCCGCCACAAGTCGCCTTCCTCGGCGCCGCCCTTTCCAGCGGCGATCGGCTTGGCGAGGTTCACGTCCCAATCGAAGTGCAACGTCCCGTCCGCGCTCTCGCGAAACGTATGGCGGGCGAAGTCGAGCCATTCTTCGTCCGATCGCAGCGAAAGCGTCGGCAGGAACTGGCGCAGATGTCGTGCGGCGCTCGGCCAATCCGGCTGCGGCCGATCGGTCGAGATATAGGCCAGTATCCGTTTTGATCCGGCTTGGTTGACCTCAGGGCCGACATCGTTGATCACGAGGCCCCTAATCGTGCTGGGCAGGAGGACGGCGAGCGCCAGCCCGAGCAGGCCGCCCATCGATGTCCCGACGACGACGACATGGCCGATTCCGAGACCTACCAACAAGTGACGCAGGTCCTCGAGATAAACCCGCGGCTCATAGCTGCGCCAGTCCCGTGCATAGGCTGAACGGCCGCGCCCACGCAGGTCGGGCGCGACGACGCGCCTGTTCCGCGACAGCCGGCGCGCCAGGCGAATGAAGTCCTTCGAGTTACGCGTCAGGCCGGGCAGACACAGGACTGCAGTGTCGCCGGTCAATGCGTCGCCCCAGTCGCGAAAGAACAGACGCAGCCCGTCGAAGGTCGTGTAGTGCCGTTCGCGATGCCCGTCCTCGTTCATCCGAGACCGAGCAGCGCCGGCACTTCATCGAGCGTGGTGAGCGTCACCTCCGGTCCGACCGGCAGGCGCTCGACCGGCTGGTTGTATCGATTGACCCAAACGGCCCGGAAACCGAACGCCGCGGCGCCGCAGGCGTCCCAGGCGTTGGACGAGAAGAAACAGATGCGGTTGATCGTGGTGCTGAAGCGGTCGACCGCGAGCTGATAGACGGTCGGGTGCGGCTTGTAGATCCCGGCGCTCTCGACGGACAACGCGGCATCGAGAAGGCGCGAGATGCCGGAGCTGTTGAGCGCCGCCGTCAGCATGGTAGGCGAGCCATTGGACAATATCGCCGTCTTCACCCCGTGATCCTTCAACGTCTTCAAGACCCGAGAGACTTCGGGGAACGCATCGAGACTGAGAAACTGCTGCATGAGGAGCGCGCGTAGCGCGGGATCCTCGCGCTTGAGCGCCGCCAGCGCGTAGTCGAGGCTCTCGCCGGTGACGTGCCAGAAATCGGCGTGGCGGCCCATCAAGCTGCGCAGCCAAGTGTACTCGAGCTGCTTTCGCCGCCACAGTTCGGAAAGTTTCTGCCAATCGGCGCCGAGCGAGTCTTGGCAGCGCGCGGCGGCCGACGCGTAGTCGAAGAGCGTACCGTACGCGTCGAATACGCACGCGTCGATATCGGTGATTTTGTGGTCGCTCGCCATGTTCCCTTGTTCCTTGTTGCTGGACGTGCGGCCTGCTTAGCGCAGGTCGTGCGCAATCGTACGGCCTGACACGTTATTGTCCAGCAATTGTCGGTAGACTTGCAGGTTCTCCAGCACGCGCTGAATGTAGTTGCGGGTCTCCTCGAAGGGAACCGATTCGATCCAGTCCAGCGGGTCGACCGCCGGATCGCGTGGATCGCCGAAATCGCGTATCCACGCCCGCGCCCGGCCCGGGCCGGCATTGTAGGCGGCGAGGGCCAACACGTAGGATCCGCCGAAATCGTCGATTTGCCGGGCAAGGAAGGCGCGCCCGAGCTGCAGATTGAATGCCGGGTCGTTGAGCAAGCGATCGTCGCGATACTGGCTCACGCCGAGATCGCGCGCCACCGCCCTGGCGGTCCGCGGCAGCAACTGCATCAGGCCCCGCGCGCCGGCCCGGCTCACCGCGTCGGTCTCGAAGGCGCTTTCCTGGCGGATCGTCGCCAGGACCAAAGGCGGCTCGGGACGGCCGTCGGCGGCCATCGGGATCACCGGCCAGCCGAGATCCTGCAGCATCAGACCGGCGATCTGGGTCGAGCGTTTGGATGCCGAAACCGCCAGATCGGGACGGCCAAGCGCCAGCGCCAGTTCCGCCGCCATCATGTGTTCCGTCGGCGAGCGTGCGAGCGTTACGTGACGCAAGATGAACGGCTTGACCCGGTTGGCGGCGCCGATTTCATGAAAGATGCGCGCGGCGCGGGTCAATTTATTGTTGAGAAAGCCTTCGCGATCGGCCTCGGTTGGCCGCTGGCGGACGGCGGCATCGCCCGAAATTCCAGACCCAAGCCGCGCGGCGGCGACCTGGCCGTAAAAAGTGATGTGATAATCGGCAGCCCGCCGATACCAAATCATGGCCGGGCGCGTTTCGCCGAGGGCTTCGGCGGCTCGACCCGCCCAATACGCGCCGCGTGCGCGCGTCACCGGGAGGCGCGCCGAATCGTGCAGCCGCGTGAAATGCTGCAGCGCCGCTTTTCCGTCGTTCAGCCGACGCAGCGCGATCCATCCGGCGAGGAATTCGGCCTCGACATACGAGACGCCCGGCAGCAACCGGTGATCGCGCACGATCGGATACGCCTCGCGCGGCTTGCCCGCGGCAAGTAGTCGCCGCGCCGCAAACTCGCGCTCCGGCCACCATGCCTCGGCCCGGCCTAGATCGCGCGGCGCTTTGCGCAGCATTTCCAACGCCACGTCGTCGTGGCCCTTGCGCCGGTGCCAACGCACGCGCTCGAACATCAAGCCCGGATCGTTGATGTACTTGGCCGGCACGCGGCGGATGCGACCATCGACGCCCGCCGAGCGCGCCGCCAATGCGATGCGCGCCTCGGCTAAAGCGCGATGCTCGTTATCGACGCGACCAAGCATCCGCCGCGCTTCGTCGCGCCGGTCGTCCCATAGAAGATTGTCGAGCCGCGTCCAGTGGTCGGCCAGACCGAGGAAGAGCCCGAAGCGGCGCAGGAACTGGATTTCCTGCTGCGCGCCAAATCCATGCCGCGACCAGCTGTCCTTGACAACCTCGCGCGCCCGCTCGGTCTGGCCGCTGTTGAGCAGCGCCGCGGCGAGGCTCAGGGCGCCGTCGCCGGTCGCGGGCATGCGCTCGCCGAACCACGCCAGCACCGTGCGGTCATCGAGGCGTTCGATCGAAGCCTCCTCGGCGCGACGCATCAGAACGTCTTCGGCCGGCCAGTCGGGGTTGGCGACCAGGAACTCGACGATGTCGTCGAAAGAGGCGTTATTGCGCGGCTCCTGGAGGTCGAGCCAGAAAAACAGATCGCGCGCCAACCCCTCGCTGGATTGGGAGGCAAGCTTTTGCGCCTCCTCGCGCCGGCCGGCCTCGCTCGCGGCGTATGCCCGGGCCAACAAATCGCGCTCCGAGGTGCTAAGAAGTGTCGGGAGCGCGCGCGCCGCCGCCGCGATCGGGGTTTGCGCTTGGGCTGCCCGCTGCGCACGGGCGGGCGGGGTGTCGGCGGCGAGCGCCGCCAGGACGATCCCGGCCAGCGCCATCCCTAGGCGGAGCGGAGGTGCGGTCATAGGGCCAATTCTAGACATGACGAGCCGTCCGTCCAGCGCAAGCGGTGCACCGGCGGGCGGGCTCCGGGTTGCGAGGCTACTATGGCTTGGTTAATGTCGGGCAAACGCGTCGGCGCCGGATGCGAAAAAGCGCCATTCGACTGCCCCGAAACGGGCGGCATAGGGAGAAAATGACGATGTTCAAGGGATCGTTCGTCGCGCTGATCTCGCCATTCAAGGACGGCGCGGTGGACGCGAAAGGATTCCAGAAATTCGTCGATTGGCAGATCAAGCAAGGAACGCACGGCTTGGTGCCGTGCGGAACCACCGGCGAGTCTCCGACGCTGTCGCACGACGAACACAGGCGCGTCGTCGAACTATGCGTCGAAGTCGCCCGTGGCCGAGTTCCGGTCGTAGCGGGAGCAGGCTCGAACTCGACCGCGGAAGCGATCGCGCTCGCCAAGCACGCCAAGAAGGCCGGCGCCGATGCCGCGCTGATCGTCACTCCCTATTACAACAAGCCGACCCAAGAGGGGCTGTATCGCCACTACCGGGCGATCGCCGACGCCGTCGATATTCCGATCGTCATCTATAATATCCCGCCGCGCTGCGTCATCGACATGAGCGTCGAGACCATGGCGCGCCTGGCGAAGGAATGTCCCAACATCATCGGCGTGAAGGACGCGACCAACGACTTGGCGCGGCCGCTCAAGACCAAACTCGCGATCGGTCCGAAGTTTTGTCAGATGTCCGGCGAGGACGCGACGGCGACCGCCTATCTTGCCCAAGGCGGGCACGGATGCATCTCGGTGACGGCCAATGTCGCGCCCAAGGCCTGCGCCCAAATGCACGAAGCGTGGCAGACGGGCGATATCAAGACCATGACGCGGCTGCGCGATCGCTTGATGCCGTTGCACGAGGCGCTGTTCCTCGAGACCAGCCCCGCGCCGGTCAAATTCGCGGCGTCGCTGCTCGGCAAGTGCGAAGCCGACGTGCGGCTGCCTTTGGCGCCGGCGTCGGAGCCCGTGCGCGCGCGCGTCGCCGCCGCGATGAAAAACGCCGGCCTGCTTTAGGTCCGGAATGGCGAGATCGCCCGCGGGCATCAAGATCGCGGCGCAAAACCGCAAGGCGCGCCATGATTACTTCATCGAGGACAAGCTCGAGGCCGGAATTGCGCTTCTCGGTACGGAAGTAAAATCGCTGCGCGCCGGCGGGTGCCAGCTCACCGACGCCTATGCCGATGTCGAAAAGGGCGAGCTATGGCTGCTGAACGCGCATATCCCGGAATATGCGGGCGGCAACCGTTTCAACCACGCCCCGAAACGGCCGCGCAAGCTGCTGGTCCACAAGCGCGAGCTCAGCAAACTCATCGGCGCCGTGGAACGCGAGGGACGTACGTTGGTGCCGCTTGCGATCTACTTCAATCAGCAGGGCCGGGCCAAGGTCGAACTTGGACTCGCCAAGGGCAAGAAGAAATTCGACAAACGCGAATCGGAGAAGGCCCGCGATTGGAGCCGCGAGCGCGCGCGACTATTGCGCGCCCGCGGTTAGTGTCGCCGCGCCGGCATCAGCGGCCGCCGGCGACGTCGATAAGCGCGCCGTTGACATAGGACGCGGCGTCGCTCAACAGCCAGACGATCGCCTCGGCGACTTCGTTGGCGGTTCCGGCCCGGCCAAGCGGCGTGGTTGCGCCCAGCGCCGCCGCGCGGTCGGGCCGCCCGCCGCTGGCATGAATCTCGGTGTCGATCAGGCCGGGACGAACGGCGTTGACGCGGATTCCCTGAGGAGCGAGCTCCTTGGAAAGCCCGATGGTCATGGCATCGATGGCTCCCTTGGAGCCGGCGTAGTCCACATACTCGTTGGGCGAGCCAAGGCGCGCCGCGGCCGAGGAGACGTTTACGATCGCGCCGCCGCGGCCTCCGTGTCCGGTCGACATGCGCCGGGCCGCCTCACGCGCGCAAAGATAGGCGCCGTAGACATTGACTGAGAACACACGCGTCAGGCGTTCGGCGCTCATATCGGCGAGCGGCAGAGCCGGCGCGACGATGCCGGCATTGTTGACCAGGCCGTCGAGCGCGCCGAACGCGCGAACGACAGCGTCGAACATCGCGACCACGTCATCCTCGCGCGAAACATCGGCGCGTACCGCCGTCGCTCGTCCGCCCACGCGCTCTACGTCGGCGACGGTGCGCGCCGCAGCCTCGGCGTCGCTGGCGAAATTTACGCCGATCTTCCAGCCGCGCGAGCCGGCGAGGATCGCAGTCGCCCGGCCGATGCCGCGGCTTCCGCCGGTGATCAACACGACTCTACTCAACTTCGCCACCGCAACCGCTTGTACGCCCGACGCGCCTGGCCGGCGCGAGGCACATCTCTCCCAAACGGGCGATCACCGCCTCGAACATCGCCGGCGTCAGCACGCCGGTATTGGTGTTGTAGCGCGAGCAATGGTAGCTGTCGGCCATCGTCAGCGCGGCGGGCAGCCGATGCAGCGCGCCGTGTGCGAAAGGGAATCTCCGCTTGCCAACGCCGAGCGTATCGAGCACCGCGTCGTGCGCGACGCGACCGAGCGCCAGAATAGCCCTGAGATTCACCATCGCCGCGATCTCGGCGACGAGGAAGGGGCGACAGGTACGCACTTCGCTCGGCAGCGGTTTGTTCTGCGGCGGCACGCATCGCACCGCATTGGTGATTCGCGCCTCTTTGAGAACGAGGCGGTCGCCCGTCCACGCGCCATCATCGCGTCCGGCGGCGTACTCGCCGGCGGCGAACCCATGCTTGACTAGCGACGGAAACAAGAGGTCGCCCGCGAAGTCGCCGGTGAAAGGCCGTCCCGAGCGGTTCGCGCCGCGCAATCCCGGCGCCAGCCCGACGATCAGCAGGCGGGCGTCGATCGAACCGAAGCTCGGCACCGGCGCATTGTGCCATAGCGGAAACTGCGCGCGATTTTCGCCGCGAAATCGGACGAGCCGCGCGCAGCGCGGGCAATCTCGGTCGGGCGCGTCGGGAGAAGCTGTCGCGCTCAGGCGGACTCGCGCTCCGGGTACATTCGATCGGGGTTGGCGGGCGTCGCGATATCGCGCCGCTCGACGTTGCGCTGGATGTGCGCCATAAGCTCCTGGAGTTCGATGAACGTATCGGCCTGCCGGCGCAACTCGTCGGCGACCATTGGCGGCTGGGTGCGGATCGTCGAAACCACGCTCACCCGCACGCCCTTGCGCTGCACCGCTTCGACCAGGCGTCGGAAGTCCCCGTCGCCCGAGAACAGGACGATATGATCGAGCTTGTCCGCCATCTCCAGCATGTCGATGGCGAGCTCGATGTCCATATTGCCCTTGATTTTCCGTCTGCCGTACGCGTCGGTGAACTCCTTGATCGGCTTCGTCACCATCGTGTAGCCGTTGTAGTCGAGCCAATCGATCAACGGCCGGATCGGCGAATACTCCTGATCCTCGATAAGCGCCGTATAATAGAACGCGCGGATCAGCCGGCCCTTTCCAGAGAACAGGGTCAAGAGTCGTCGATAGTCGATTTCGAAGCCGAGCGTACGGGCCGCCGAGTAGAGATTTGCGCCATCGATGAACAACCCAAGCCTCTCCTGCGGATAAAATGTCATTGCAGTATCTCCTTACCTTTGAACATACGGTGCGCCGACATCGTCGGCCTTCAGCCAATTACCCGAATACTTAACGAGGCCATGGCCGCCGAACAAGCAAGATTTGCCGCGAGCCCGGCGGCTGGCGGGAAATGATCCTCATCGCCCTGGGAGCCAATTTGCCGAGCACGGCTGGTCCGCCGCGCGCCACCTTCGAAGCGGCCCTGGCCGAACTCGCGCGCGAAGCGGTTCGGATCGTTCGTTGCTCGCACTGGTATACATCGGCGCCCGATCCGCCGGCCGATCAGCCGTACTATCTAAACGGCGTGGCCATTGTCGAGACCGAGCGTCCGCCCGACGACCTACTCAGGCTGCTTCACGCGCTCGAGCGCCGCTATGGCCGTCTGCGCGCTGCTCCCAACGCGGCGCGGACGCTCGATCTCGATTTGATCGACTACCATGGCCTGGTGCGCGTTGGGCCACCGGGCCCGACGCTACCGCACCCGCGCGCCCATCTGCGCCGTTTCGTGCTGTCGCCGATATCCGAGATCGCTCCCGGATGGCGGCATCCGGTGCATCGCAAAACGGCCGCGGAGCTGGCCGACGACTTACCGCCGGCGGAGGTCAATATGCTCATTGAACCCATTGAAAAAGAAAGCTAAATCGTCGCGTAACTTCCTTGCTTTGAGCCTATCGGCGTCTTATATTGCTTGTTTACAAATCGAATTGGAGTTCGATCGAAATGGCTCGCGTAACCGTCGAAGATTGCGTCCTAAAGATCCCAAATCGCTTCGATCTTGTCATGTTGGCTGCCCAGCGCGCGCGGGAGATCTCGGCCGGCGTCCAACTCACCGTCGAACGCGACAACGACAAGAACCCGGTGGTCGCATTGCGCGAGATCGCCGACAGCTCGGTCGATTTCGACAATTTGCGCCAATCGGTCATCAGCGGACTGCAAAAGCACGTCGAGCGCGACGAGCCCGAGGAGGACATGATGGAACTCCTCGCCGCCGAGCAGAACGTCGCCGGCGTCCCCTACGACACCAAGACCGAGGAGTTCGAGGACGACATGTCGGTCGAAGGCGAGACGGAGGCCGAGGCGAGCGAGGAGCCGACCACGCCGGCGGCGGACCAGGAATAAGCGGGAACGTCTACAAAGCCCAGCGGCGCGCCCGGCCCGGCGCGCCGTCGAATTGGGCCACAAGAGGGACCGCACGGCGATGATCCGGCAGTTCGAGCTGGTCGAGCGGGTCAAGGCCTACGATCCCAACGCCGACGAGAAGGCGCTCAACCGGGCTTACGTTTTCTCGATGAAGGTGCACGGCGCGCAGAAGCGCGCGTCGGGCGATCCGTATTTCTCGCATCCCCTGGAAGTCGCGGGAATCCTCACTCAGTACAAGCTCGACGGAGCATCGATCGTGACGGCCCTGCTTCACGACACGGTCGAGGATACGCTTGCCACGCACGAGGAGATCGAGCAGCTCTTCGGTCCTGAAATCGCCCGTTTGGTGGACGGCGTTACGAAGCTGTCGCGCCTCGAGTTGCAATCCGACAAGACCAAGCAGGCGGAAAACTTCCGCAAGCTGGTCATCGCGATGTCGGAAGACATCCGCGTGCTGTTGGTCAAGCTAGCCGACCGGCTGCACAACATGCGCACCCTTCATTACATCGATGATGTCGAAAAGCGGCAGCGGATCGCGCGCGAGACCATGGAGATCTACGTGCCGTTGGCCGAGCGGATCGGCATGCACGCGATCCAGGAGGAGCTCGAGGATCTCGCCTTCGCCCATCTCAATCCCGACGCTCGCGCCTCGATCGTCAATCGCCTGAAGTTTCTGCGCGAGAAAGGGGGCGACGTCGTCACCCGCATCACCGACCAATTGAAGCGCGTGCTGGCGGAAGAACAGGTCGATGCCTGGGTATCGGGCCGCGAAAAGGCGCCGTATTCGATCTGGCGCAAGATGCAACACAAGAACGTCGGGTTCGAGCAGCTTTCCGACGTCATGGCGTTTCGCGTCGTGGTCGCCGAGCCGAGCGAATGTTACAAGGCGCTCGGCGTGATTCATTCGCGCTATCCGGTGGTGCCCGGCCGGTTCAAGGATTACGTCTCGATGCCGAAGCCGAACGGCTATCGTTCGCTGCACACCGGCGTTTACGGGCCGGAGCAGCAGCGCATCGAGATACAAATCCGCACTCGCGAAATGCACGAGGTCGCCGAATTCGGCGTCGCCGCGCATTGGCAATACAAACAAGGCGTCGACGGCAAGCGCGACGGCCTGCAATACCGCTGGCTGCGCGAGCTGGTCGACATCCTGGAGCACGCGCACGATCCCGAGGAGTTCCTCGAGCACACCAAGCTCGAGATGTTCCAGGACCAGGTGTTCTGCTTCACGCCCAAAGGCGACGTCATTGCGCTGCCGCGCGGAGCGACTCCGGTCGACTTCGCCTATGCCGTCCATTCGGAGGTCGGCGATCATTGCGTAGGCGCAAAGATCAACGGCCGCATGATGCCGCTGCGCACCCAGCTCCAGAACGGCGACCAGGTCGAGATCGCGACCTCGAAGGCGCAGACCCCGTCGCCGATGTGGGAGCGCTTCGTCGTCACCGGCAAGGCTCGGGCCCGGGTCCGCCGCTTCATCCGCACCCAGCAGCGCCAGCAATTCGTGACGCTCGGCCGCTCGATGCTGCAGAAGGCCTTCAAGCACGAGGGTTACGAGTACACCGAAAAGGCGCTCGAGGGCGTGCTGAAAATCTTCAAGGCCGACGAGGCCGACGATATCTGCGCCATGGTCGGCGAGGGAACGCGCACCGAGCGCGAAGTCCTGGAGGCGGTATTCCCCGGCACGCGCGCGGTCAAATCGCCGAACGTGGTGGCGCTCGGCCGGCGCCGCGCCAAGGCCAAGGCGACGAAGAGCGAGCCGGTGGCGATCAAGGGATTGATCCCGGGCATGGCCGTGCACTACGCCGGATGCTGCCATCCGTTGCCCGGCGATCGCATCGTCGGCATCGTCACCACGGGCAAGGGCGTGACGATCCACACGATCGATTGCGATACGCTGGAAAGCTTCGCCGAGACCCCCGAGCGCTGGATCGACGTCGCCTGGGACGCGCCGGCGGTCGACAGCGGGTCGCGCGTCGGCCGGGTCGCGATCGTCGTCGCCAACGAACCCGGAAGCCTCGGGGCGCTGTCGACCGTGATCGCCAAGAATAGCGGCAACATCACGAATCTGAAGGTCACCAATCGCACGCAGCAATTCTGGGAGATGCTGATCGATATCGAGGTGCGCGACGTCAAGCATTTGACGAATATCATCGCCGCGTTGCGCGCCACGCCGGCGATCAACTCGGTTGAACGTGCACGCGGCTGATCAGCGAGGAGTAACGGCACATGGCGGCAAGGCGACATTTGCGCTTAGGCGTCAATATCGATCATGTCGCGACGATTCGAAACGCGCGCGGCGGCGCGCATCCCGACCCGGTGCGCGCGGCCAAGCTTGCGGCGCAAGCTGGCGCCGACGGCATTACCGCCCATCTGCGCGAGGATCGCCGGCACATTTCCGATCGCGACATCGAGCGGCTGTCGTGGGACATCGACCTGCCCCTCAACCTTGAAATGGCGGCGACGCCGGAAATGCTTCAGATCGCCTTGCGCCACCGGCCACATGCGGCCTGCCTGGTGCCGGAGAAGCGCGAGGAGCGGACGACCGAGGGCGGGCTGGACGTCGTGCGCGGTTTCGATCATCTGAAGCCCTATGTCGATACCTTGTCGAGCGCCGCCATCCGTGTTTCGCTTTTCATCGAGCCGGACCGGGCCGCGCTCGACGCCGCCCGACGGCTCGGCGCCGCGGTCGTGGAATTGCACACCGGGGCATATTGCGAGGCGTATCTCGAAGCCCCGTCGGGACCGCGGGTGGGGAGGGAGCTGGAACGGCTTGTCGCCGCGGCTTCCCTCGCCGAGGAGTTCGGGCTTGAATGCCATGCTGGCCACGGCCTGACATTCGACACCGTCGCGCCGGTGGCGGCCATCGCCACGATTGTCGAACTCAACATCGGCCATTTTCTGGTCGGCGAGGCGATTTTCGGCGGGCTGGACAGCGCGATAAAGCGGATGCGCGCGTTGATGGATAAAGCGCGCGCCAGCGCGGCGGGCGAACGCTCGGCATGATTGTCGGGCTGGGCAGCGATATCGTCGACATCCGCCGGATCGAGCGGACCATGGAACGTTTCGGCGAGCGCTTTCTCGAGCGCGTCTTCACGCCGATCGAACGCCAGAAATCGGAGCGCCGCGCCAATCCCGCGGCGAGCTACGCCCGGCGTTTTGCCGCTAAGGAGGCGTGCGCCAAGGCTCTCGGCACCGGCTTGCGCGACGGCGTCTATTGGCGCGACATGGGTGTGGTGAATCTGACTGGCGGGCGCCCGACGATGGAGCTGTCGGGCGGCGCGTTGGCGCGGCTTGAACAGCTTTTGCCGCCTGGCACGCGCGCGCAAATCGACGTGACGCTCTCCGACGAACCGCCGTTAGCCCAAGCGATCGTAATAATCTCCGCCGTGGCGGCGGAGCGATGAGGGTACGATTTTCAATCGCCGGTGCGGCGCTTGACAGGCCTGCCGCCGCAGGGCTTGATCGCCGCCCTGTGACGATCGCCCGATCGAAACGGGTCGAGTCGGCCGGATCGGATCGATGAGCATCTCCAAGACCAGAATGGCGCGAAAATCCTCGAGCGGGTTTGTCGAGTTCGTTAAGACCGGCGCAATAGCGGTCGCCGTCGCCCTGGTGATCCGGACCCTGGCGTATGAGCCGTTCAATATACCGTCGGGCTCGATGGTGCCGACGCTGCTCGTCGGCGACTATCTTTTCGTCTCCAAATATTCATACGGATACAGCCGCCATTCCTTTCCCTACAGCTTGGGCCCGTTTTCCGGGCGCATCCTGGCGGGCGAGCCGCAACGCGGCGATGTCGCGGTGTTCAAACTGCCGCGCGACGGCCGGACCGACTACATAAAGCGCATCATCGGGCTCCCCGGCGATCGCATCCAGGTGCGCGGCGGCCTGCTGCACATCAATGGGCAGCCGATGCGGCGCGAGCGGATCGAGGACTATATCGAAATCGAGAGTGGCGCGGTGACACGCGTGCGGCAGTTCCTCGAGACGTTGCCGGGAAGTCGTGCGCATCGCATCATCGAGTATTCGGATACCGGTCCGGCCGACAACACCGACATTTTCGCGGTGCCCCCGGGTCATTTTTTCGCCATGGGCGACAACCGCGACAATTCCCTCGACAGCCGCGCCGATGTCGGCTTCGTGCCGGCGGAAAATCTCGTCGGCCGCGCGGAGATCATCTTCTTTTCGACCGACGGTTCGGCGCGCTGGTTCGAGTTCTGGAAGTGGCCGAC
The DNA here is from genome assembly GCA_035250945.1 of Alphaproteobacteria bacterium. Classification (GTDB taxonomy): domain Bacteria; phylum Pseudomonadota; class Alphaproteobacteria; order CACIAM-22H2; family CACIAM-22H2; genus DATFES01. Next base: position 15,010 of record DATFES010000078.1, read on the forward strand.
GTCGATCCGCTTCGAGCGGATCTTCGGGCGAGTCCGCTGATCCGCGTTGAGCCGAGACCGCGCCACCTACGGCGATCTCGAGTCCGTCCTCGGCCATGCCTTCGCGGATCCCAGCCTGTTGGCGACGGCCCTGACGCACGCCAGCGCGATCGGCGGTTCGCGTCTGCAGCCCGGCGGTTCCTTCGAACGCCTCGAGTTTCTCGGTGACCGCGTGCTGGCTTTGGTCGTCGCCGAGATGCTGCTGGAGCAATTTCCCAATGAAAACGAGGGCGATATCGCCAAGCGCCACGCCGCCGTGGTTCAACGCGATGCCTTGGCTCGGGTCGCCCGGACGATCGATCTTGGCCGCCACCTACGACTTTCCAGGAGCGAGGATGACACCGGCGGCCGTGAGAATCCCGCCGTGCTGGCCGATGCGCTGGAGGCGGTGATCGCCGCGCTGTATCGAGACGGCGGGCTGGAACCGGCGGCGGCGTTCGTGCGGCGCGAGTTCCAGAAGCTGATCGAAGCCGCGTCGCAGCCGCCGCGCGATCCCAAGACGGCTCTCCAGGAATGGGCTCAAGGCCGCGGCAAGCCGTTGCCCAAATACCGAACATTGACCGAGGAGGGGCCGGCCCACCAGCCGCGCTTTGTCGTCGAGGTGCGGGTGGCCGACTTCGCGCCGGCGACCGGGGAGGGCGCCTCGAAGCGCGCTGCCGAGCGTCGCGCGGCGGCGGCGCTGCTCGAGCGCGTCGAACATGGCGAGAAATGAGCACGCCGTACACGGAAGGCGCGGTCGTGGCGAGGCGCTGCGGCTTTATCGCGGTGATGGGCGCGCCGAATTCCGGTAAGTCGACGCTCGTCAATCGCCTGGTCGGCGCCAAGGTGTCGATTGTCTCGCCCAAGGTGCAGACGACACGTACGCGGGTCACCGGCATCGCGCTCGAAGGAGAATCGCAGATCGTCTTCCTGGACCTGCCCGGGGTGTTTGAGGCGCGCAAACGGCTCGACCGGGCGATGGTCGACGCTGCCTGGCGGGGTGCGGCGGACGCCGATCAAGTCCTGCTGCTGGCGGACGCCACGCGCGCGTTCGACGACAAGACGCGGCGTATCGTCGAAGGCATCCGCTCGCGGGGACTCGTCGCGGTTCTGGCGATCAATAAGATCGATCTCGTCAAGCCTCCGTCGCTGCTAAAGCTTGCGCGCTCACTCAACGACGCGGCCGCTTTCGCCGCGACGTTCATGATCTCGGCGGCGACAGGCGACGGGGTCGGCGATCTCAAGACCTACCTGGCGCGCGCCGTGCCGGCAGGTCCCTGGCTCTATCCCGAGGACCAGATATCGGACATGCCAGAGCGGCTCCTCGCGGCCGAGATCACCCGCGAACAGGCGTTCATCCAACTTCGCCAGGAGCTGCCTTACAGTATCGCCGTGGAGACCGAGAAGTGGCAGGAGCTGCGCGACGGCAGCGCACGGATCGAGCAGGTCGTCTACGTTCGGCGCGACAATCAACGGAAGATCGTGCTGGGAGAAGGCGGGTCGCGGATCAAGACGATCGGCGCCGCGGCGCGCGGCGAAATGGTCCGCAGTTTCGGTCGCAACATCCATCTCTTTTTGCACGTCAAGGTCGCAGAAGATTGGGCCGAGCGCCGCGATTTTTATCGTCTTTGGGGCCTCGAATACGATGCCTGACGCAGCCGCGCGCGTGTACCGCCGGCCGGATTCGCGCTAACAAGCGATCATGGAATGGCAGGACGAAGGAATCGTCGTGGCCCGGCGCCGGCACGGCGAAAGCGCCGCGGTGGTGACGTTGTTGACTCGCGCACATGGCCGGCATGCCGGTCTGGTCCGTGGCGGGGCGGGACGGCGTGCCGGCGGCCTCTACCAGCCAGGAACGCTCGTTACCGCACGCTGGCGCGCGCGGCTCGCCGAGCATCTCGGCAGCTTCGTCTGCGAGATGTCGGAGGCGATCGCCGCACGGATGCTCGACGATCCGGCTCGGCTCGCAGCGCTTGGGGCGCTGTGCGCGGTGATCGAATCATCGCTTCCGGAACGCGAGCCGCAGCCCAAAGTTTTCGCCGCGACGCTTGACCTGTTGCGTCGTCTTGACGCGCCCGGCTGGCCGGCGCGCTACGTGCGTTGGGAAATGCTCCTGCTGGCCGAACTTGGGTTCGGCCTCGACTTGACGCGCTGCGTCGCGACCGGTGGGCGCGAAAATCTGGTGTATGTGTCGCCGCGAACCGGTCGGGCGGTCAGCGCCGCCGCAGGCGAACCTTACGGCGGACGCCTATTACGGTTGCCGCGTTTCTTGCTATCCGGAAGCGAGGAGGCCGAGGCAGATCAATCCGATATCACCGCCGGTCTCGTGCTCACCGGTCATTTCCTGGACCGGTCCGTCTTCGCGGCCCATGGCCGCCCGGCGCCGCCGGCCCGCACGCGATTGGTTGAACGGCTGGGGCGTTCAGCTACTATATCTAGTAACCACGGGACTCGATCAAGATGACGGCAAAGCGAAAACCCGGTGGCGACATTCGGCCGATTCCGCTCGCGCAGGCGCTCGGCGAGCGCTACCTGTCGTACGCGCTGTCGACCATCATGTCGCGCTCGCTACCCGATGTTCGGGACGGGCTCAAACCGGTGCATCGACGGCTGCTCTATGCAATGCAGCAACTGCGGCTTGATCCCGATGCGGGGTTCAAGAAATGCGCCCGCGTCGTCGGCGACGTGATCGGCAAGTACCACCCGCACGGCGATACCGCCGTTTACGACGCGCTGGTGCGCCTCGCCCAGGAATTCGCGCAGCGCTACAAGCTGGTCGACGGGCAGGGCAACTTCGGCAACATCGACGGCGATAACGCGGCGGCGATGCGCTACACCGAAGCGCGCTTGACCGATGTCGCGCAAGCGTTGCTCGCCGGTATCGACGAGGACGCAGTCGACTTCCGGACGACATACGACGGCGAGGGCAGCGAACCGACGGTGTTGCCGGCGGCGTTTCCGAACCTGCTGGCGAACGGCGCCGCGGGAATCGCCGTCGGCATGGCGACGAGCATTCCGCCGCATAACGCGGGCGAGACCTGCGCCGCCCTGCTGCACCTCATAAAGTACCCGAAAGCGACCATCGGCAAGCTGGTCGAACTGATGCCGGGTCCCGATTTTCCGACCGGCGGAGTGGTCGTCGAATCGCGCGAGGCGATCGAGCAGGCTTACGCCAGCGGCCGCGGCAGCTTTCGCGTTCGCGCGCGATGGCGGGACGAAAAGCTCGGACTTGGCCAATATCAGATTGTCGTCAGCGAAATTCCCTAGCAGGTGCAGAAGTCGCGGCTGATCGAGAAGATCGCCGAGCTGCTGGCGGAAAAGAAACTGGCGCTGCTTGCCGACGTCCGCGACGAATCGGCCGAGGACGTCCGTATCGTGCTCGAGCCGAAGAGTCGCAACGTCGATCCCAAAGTCCTGATGGAATCGCTGTTCCGGCAAACCGAGCTCGAGGCGCGCATTTCCCTCAACATGAACGTGCTCGACGCGCAGAACACGCCGCGCGTCATGAGCCTTCGCGAGGTCCTGCAGGCGTTTCTTGACCACCGCCACGAAGTATTGAAACGCCGAACCAAGTTCCGCCTCGCCAACATCGAGCGCCGGCTGGAGGTCCTGGACGGCTATCTCGTCGCCTATCTCAACCTTGATGCGGTGATCAAGATCATTCGCAAAGAGGACGAGCCCAAGCCGGTGTTGATGCGGCGCTTCAAGCTCAGCGACGCGCAGGCTGAAGCGATCCTCAATATGCGGTTGCGCGCGTTGCGCAAGTTGGAAGAGATCGAGATCCGGCGCGAGCACGAAGCCCTGACCGCAGAACGCAAGCGGTTGAATCAGCTGATGCGCGACGAGGACAAGCGCTGGCGGACGATCGCCGAAGAGATTCAAGATATCCGCGACCGGTTCGGCGAAAAAACCGAGCTCGGCAAGCGCCGCACCGAGATCGCCGACGCGCCGGCGCCGGTCATCGTGCCGATCGAGGCGCTTATCGAGCGCGAGGCGCTCACCATCGTTTGCTCGCAGAAGGGATGGATACGCGCATTCAAGGGGCACCTCGATGACCTCTCCGACGTTCGCTACAAGGAAGGCGACGGCGCCAAGTTCGAATTGAAGGCGGAGAGCACCGACAAGATCGTGGTCTTCGCGACCAATGGCCGCTTCTATGTCATTCCGGTCGAGAAGTTGCCGCGTGGGCGCGGAGACGGCGAGCCGCTCAAACTTATGATCGATCTCGGCAACGACGGCGACGTCGTGCAGCTCCTGGTCCACAAACCCGGGCGCAAGCTGTTGGTGGCGTCAAGCGACGGCCGCGGCTTTGTCGTCGCCGAGGATGAAGTGTTGGCGCATACTCGCGGCGGCCGACAGGTGATGAATGTCGGCGAAGGGGTGACGGCGCGGGCATGCGCGCCGGTCGAAGGCGATATGGTCGCGGTTCTAGGCGAGAATCGAAAACTGCTCCTGTTCAAGCTTGAGCAGGCGCCCGAGATGAACCGCGGCCGCGGCGTGATATTGCAGCGCTACAAGGACGGGGGACTGGCCGACGTCAAAACGTTCAATGTCGCCGAGGGGCTGTCGTGGCGGGCCGGCAACGGCGTGCGCACCGAGACGGCGCTGCGCGACTGGATCGGGGAACGTGGCCAGGCAGGGCGGTTGCCGCCGCAAGGGTTCACGCGCGCGAACCGATTTACTTGAGCGGGCCCGGCGGTTATAAGCAGCCGCAATAAATAGTTTATAGAATGAAACGGGATGGGAGCTCACGATGCAGGCGATCGCCGCTGGGACGACCCTCATAGACCGTATCTGGCCGGCGGCCGAGCGCCCTTTGGTCCGCAACGTGAGTTTGGCGTTGCTCGGCACCGCGTTGCTTTGGGCCTCGGCCAAGGCCCAGGTTCCGATGTGGCCGGTACCGATGACGATGCAGTCCTACGTCGTCCTCGTCCTCGGCATGGCGTATGGGGCGCGCCTGGCGGCCGCAACCGTGGCGCTCTACCTCATTGAAGGCGCGGCGGGGTTGCCGGTTTTTTCAGGCACGCCGGAGCGTGGCATCGGCCTTGCCTACATGATGGGGCCGACCGGCGGATATCTCGTCGGCTTCGTCCTCGCCGCATGGGCCATGGGATGGCTGGCCGAGCGCGGTTGGGATCGCACGATATGGCGGGCCGGCGCGGCGATGGCGCTGGGTACGATAATCCTGTTCGCGCCCGGCCTTGCTTGGCTTGCCGTCCAATTCGGCTGGAGCAAAGCGATCGCGGTCGGGCTGACGCCCTTCATCGAGGGATCGATCCTCAAACTCGCATTGGCCGCGGCCACATTGCCGCTTGCATGGCGGGCGGTCGGGCGCTCGGGTGGTTGAGTTTTTGCTCGCTGGTCATTCCCAGGCATTCGACATCCGACCAGAGAACCAACGGGAAGACATGAGCGCTTGAACGCGCGGGCGCGCCGGTTGGCGTCGTGCAAACGTGGAAGCAAAGGTAAGCCGCACCTTGATGGATACGCTTGCAACGCTGGTACGGACAATCGATCGACTGAACGACACTGTCGGCCGATTGGTGGCGTGGCTCACCTTAGGCACCGCCTTGATCTGCTTTCTCACCGTCTACCTGCGTTACGTGCTGAATTTCGGATTCATATGGTTGCAGGAGCTGTACGTCGCCGAACATGCCATCGTCTTCATGATCGGCGCCGGCTACACGCTGCTTTATGGCGGACACGTCAGAGTGGACATCTTTTACGCGCGCATGTCGGCGCGCCGTAAGGCCTGGGTCGACCTTATCGGAACGCTGGTGTTCATGGCGCCGTTCCTGGTCGTGGTGTGGATCTATTCAATGCCCTTCGTACGGGCGTCGTGGAGCATACTTGAACCCTCGAGCGCACCGGGAGGGATGGACGGCGTTTTCGTTCTCAAGTCCGGCCTGTTGCTGTTTTGCGCGTTGGTCGGGCTGCAGGCGGTGGCCATGGTGGCGCGGTGTTGGCTGGTGATCGCCGGCCGCGAGGAATTCGCGCGCTCGGGCGGCGCACAATAAGGACGGCGCTGATGTTCGGCCTCGACCCGCATACCATCGGCGAGATCCTCAGCGTCGTCATGTTTCTCACCGTCATCTTCTTGCTGATGATCGGCTATCCGGTGGCGTTCTCGCTCGGCGGTGCGTCGCTGCTATTCGGATTTCTTGGCCATGCCTATGGCGCGTTCGATCTTCAGCTGTTGGGCGCGTTGCCCAACCGTTTCTGGGGCGTGATGAACAACGAAGTCCTGGTTGCGGTGCCGCTGTTTATTTTCATGGGCGTGATGCTGGAGCGATCGCGCATCGCCGAAGTGCTGCTTACGACGATGGGGCAGATATTCGGCGGATTGCGCGGCGGGCTCGGTTACTCGGTGATCATCGTCGGCGCCATGCTGGCCGCGTCGACCGGCATCGTCGGCGCCACTGTGGTGACGATGGGCCTGTTGAGTCTCCCGGCGATGCTGCGCGCCGGCTACGACCCGAAACTTGCCACCGGGATCATCTGCGCGTCGGGCACGCTAGGCCAGATCATTCCGCCGTCGACCGTGCTGATCTTCGTCGGCGACGTGCTGCAAGGGGCGAACACGCAGGCGCAGGCGGAAAAAGGGAATTTCGCGCCGGACCCGGTTTCGGTCGGCGATCTTTTCGCCGGCGCGTTCATTCCGGGGTTCCTCCTCGTCGGCTTGTATATCGCATGGGTTTGCTATCGCTCGATCGTCGAGCCGGCGTCGTGCCCGCCGCTGAAAATGACGGCGCAAGAGCGGGCCGGGCTCGGCCGGCGCGTCGTCATCGCGCTGATTCCGCCGATCTTTCTTATCATCGCCGTGCTCGGCTCGATCCTGGCCGGGATCGCGACGCCGACGGAATCGGCGTCGGTCGGCGCGCTTGGCGCCATCTTGTTGACGGTGATCAAGATGGCGGCCGAAAAGATCGCCGGCGAACGCCACCCCGAGATCGTCGAGAAGGAGCTGTTTTGGTTCTGGATCATATTCATGCTGATACTGGGCGTGCTCGTGGCATTGTTTCACGCCACCGGGCTGCTGACCGCGCTAGGGGTCGTTTTGCTGGCCGTGGTCGGCTTCGTGGCTTGGCACCGCGACACGCGCACGCAATTCGTCGCGATGCTTCTGGTCGTGATGCGCTCGACGATGATGGTCACCTCGATGGTGTTCATCATACTTCTCGGAGCGTCGGTGTTCTCATTGATCTTCCGCGGCCTGGGCGGAGATCTCCTGGTGGAACAGTTTCTCGCCCAGATGCCGGGCGGCGCCGCAGGCGCGGTGCTCGTCGTCATGCTGATCATGTTCATACTCGGCTTCTTCCTCGACACCTTCGAGATCATCTTCATCGTCGTGCCGATCGCGGGACCGATTCTTCTCAAACTCGACGTCGACCCGGTTTGGCTCGGGGTCATCATCGGCGTCAATCTTCAGACCAGTTTTCTGACGCCGCCGTTCGGATTCTCGCTGTTTTATCTGCGCGGGGTGGCGCCGCCTCAGGTGACGACGGGACATATCTACCGCGGCATCATTCCCTTCGTCGGCATGCAGGTCTTATGCATGTTCTTGATGTGGAACTTCCCGCGCGTGGCGACGTGGTTGCCCGATGTCATCTACCGGTCCGGTCCGGCGCTGACGACCGATGCACCGGGCTCGGAATCGGCTCCCGATCAGGACGATTCATTGACGCGAGACCCGTCGCAAGAAGGCGGCGATTCGCAAGCGCCGCCGCAACAGGAAGATGACTCGATCCTTTCGCAGGACCCGTCGCAACCGCAGAATTGAATCAGGTCGTAAAAAAACCGCGCGGCCTGGGCCGCGCGGGTTTGAACCAGGGTAGGAAGGTCGCTGCGGACTAAACGTTGTCGAGATACTTGAACGCGAGCGAACGGGCGTTGAAATAAGCCTGCTCGCCGAAGCGCATATGCGCGATGAGCTGCCGGCGCGCCCTCATGTACGACTTGAAGATCTTCTTGCCGACGGCATCGGCCTTCTCGTACTCCTCGGCCATCACCTCGCCGGCCGCTGTGCCCAGCGCCTGCAA
>DATFES010000083.1:0-2842 GCA_035250945.1 Alphaproteobacteria bacterium
AGCGTCAGTCCCGCCTTGCGCGCCAATTCGACGCCCCATGAGGTGAAGCCCGAGCGCGAGATGAGAATCGGAATCCGCATTTGCACCGTCTTGATCACCATCTCGCTGGTCAAGCGGCCGGTGGTGTAAAAAAGTTTCCCCTGCGGCGTCACGCCGTTGAGGAACATGTAGCCGGCGATTTTGTCGATCGCGTTGTGGCGTCCGACATCCTCCATGTAGACGAGCGGCCGGTCCTCCTCGCACAGCACGCAGCCATGGATCGCTCCCGCAGCGAGATATAAGCTCGGCGACGTGTTGATCTTGCGGGTCAGGCGATAGAGCCACGAGGTGCGAAGCAGCGCGTCCTTCGCCAACACGATATCGTCGAACTTCTCCATCAGATCGCCGAATACGGTGCCCTGCGCGCAACCCGAGGTGAGAGTCTTCTTTTTAAGTTTGTCTTCGAAGTCGGTTTGTCGCTTGGTGCGCACGACCACCGTGTCGATCTCGGCGTCGTAGTCGACGCCGGTCACTTCGTCATCGGCGCGCAACATGTTCTGGTTGATAAGATAGCCGACCGCCAGAAATTCGGGATAGTCGCCGATCGTCATCATGGTGACGATCTCTTGGCCATTGAGATAAAGCGTCAACGGTCGCTCGACGACGACCGAAGTTTCGATCGGGTTACCGGTCTGATCGACACCGGCCACGCGCCGCGTCAGCCGCGCATCGTCGGGGTCAGGACGAACCCAGAATTCCTGCCGGGTCGGCGGACGCATCTCGTTCATCCACTGAATATGACCCCCGCGTCGCTGCCGCGACAAGCCATCGTTGCCTTGATCGTCAAGCGCCGTCCTGGCGCCAGAATATCCGTATTGTTGCGGGGGTTGTCATTTGTTAACGAAATCCCGTAAGATTCACATGATATGACATAAGAATGACGGGCCATGGGAGACATCGCTGCCGCCTTCAGTGCCGCGCTCGGCCTATTGGTGACGTTTGACGCGACGCTTGCGGAGATCGTGGCGCTCAGCCTGGGCGTCAGTCTTTCCGCGGTGGCGGCGGCGTCGTTCATCGGTCTGCCGGCTGGCGCGATCATTGCCCTATCAAGGTTCGCCGGTCGGCGCGTCGCGATCGTCGTGCTCAATGCCTTGATGGGCCTGCCGCCAGTCGTCGTCGGCCTGGTCGTATACCTGCTCCTCTCGCGCGCCGGGCCATTGGGGCCGCTCGGGCTTTTGTTCACGCCGACCGCGATGGTGATCGCCCAGACCGTCCTGATCGCCCCGATCATCGCCGCCCTTGCGCGCCAGGTCATCGAGGACGCATGGAGCGAGTATGAGGAGCAGCTCCGCTCGCTGGGCGCACGTCCGGCGCGGGCGATTTGGACCTTGCTTTGGGACACGCGCTTCGCGCTCGTAACGGTGGTGCTGGCCGGGCTCGGCCGCGCCGCCGCCGAGGTGGGCGCTGTGATGATCGTCGGCGGCAACATCGACGGCGTGACGCGGGTGATGACCACGGCGATCGCGCTCGAAACGAGCAAGGGCGATCTGCCGTTGGCTCTTGGACTCGGCCTCGTGCTTATTTGCCTGGTGCTCGCGCTCAACGCAGCGGCGTTCGCGATCCGCGAGACCGCGCTTCGTCGCTTCGGGTGAACGCGGTGGCAACGGTCCCGACGATTCTGCCGCTGCGTCTAGAGTCTGTCTCCAAGACGGCGCGTGGATTGCGCATCATCGACGGGGTGAGCTGCGAATTCGTCGGCGACTCACGCAGCTTGATCCTCGGCGCCAATGGCGCCGGCAAAAGCGTTCTTCTCCGCCTTTGCCACGGCTTGTTGCAGCCGAGCGAAGGTAAGATCGTCTGGCACGGCGCCAACGGCGTCGATCCCTCGCACCGTCAAGCGATGGTGTTCCAGCGCCCGATCATGCTGCGGCGCTCGGCGCTGGCCAACGTCATCTATGCCTTGAAGCTCGGCCGGGTGCCGCGCGCCAACCGGCGCGAGCGCGCGGCGATGGCGCTGGCGCGGGTCGGTCTCGCCGAGATCGCCGACCGGCCGGCGCGCGTGCTGTCGGGCGGCGAGCAGCAACGCTTGGCGCTTTCGCGCGCCTGGGCGCTCGAGCCGGAGGTGCTGTTCCTCGACGAACCGACCGCCAATCTCGACCCGACCGCGACGCGCGCAGTCGAAGAGATCATCCAGCAGATCGCCGACGCGGGCACCAAGATCGTCATGACGACGCACAATCTGGGCCAGGCGCGCCGCCTTGCCGACGAGATCCTTTTCATCCACCGCGGACGGCTGCTCGAGAAAAGTCCGGCCGACCGTTTCTTCGCCGCCCCAGCATCGCCGGAGGGTGCCGCTTTCTTGAAGGAGGAATTGCCATGGTGAATCGTCGAAACGTCTTGCTCGCCGCGCTTGTCGTCGGGTTGTCGGGATTTGCCGCGACGGCGAGCGCCGCCGATCGGTTCATCACCGTCGCCTCGACAACCTCGACCGAGCAATCGGGACTGTTCAAACACCTTCTGCCGCTCTTCCAGGCGAAAAGCGGGATCGAGGTCCGCGTGGTCGCGCTTGGCACGGGCCAAGCCCTCGACATGGGTCGGCGGGGCGATGCCGATGTCGTTTTCGTGCACGACACCGTGGCCGAAGAGAAATTCGTCGCCGACGGCTTCGGAGTCGATCGTCGCGAGGTCATGTACAACGATTTCGTGATCATCGGCCCGGCCGCCGATCCAGCAAAGATCGCGGGAACAAAAAACGTGGCGGGAGCGCTCAAGAAGATCGCCGACGCCAAAGCGCCTTTCGTCTCGCGCGGCGACAAGAGCGGCACGCACGCCGCTGAATTGCGCCTGTGGAAACTGGCCGGCG
>DATFES010000113.1:0-6593 GCA_035250945.1 Alphaproteobacteria bacterium
AGCAGCGACTGGCGCAGTCGCATCGCGTCGGCATAAACGGTTGGGCAGTCGGGCCGCCGGCTTACGATCAGGCGATTGCCGTTCTGTTGCGCCATGGGCATCACGGTACCGACGACGTCGTCGATCAAGGGTTCGATCGGAACGTCCTCCATCTGGAAATCCATCTTGCCGGCCTCGATCTTCGAGAGATCGAGAATGTCATTGATCAATGCAAGCAGATGGCGTCCGGCACGCAGCACGCGGCGCAGGGGATCAAGCACTTTTTCCGTGCCGAACCGTGGCGCATTGTCGACCATCATCTCGGTCAATCCGATGATGGCATTCAGGGGCGTGCGCAACTCGTGGCTCATGTTGGCGAGGAAAGTCGATTTGGTGCGGCTGGCCTGCTCCGCCGCTTCCTTGGCCTCGTGCAGCGCGACCTCGGCGGCTTTTCGATCGCTGATATCGTGGATGCCGGTGATGATCGCCGAGTGGTTTTCGTAGACCAGTCTTTCCGTCGTCATGTATCCCCAAAACGGGGTGCCGTCCGCCTTGCGAAATCGCATCTCCAGGCCCTTGACGCGCCCGTCGCGCTTGAACGCCGCGATGAAAATCTCACGATCGTCGACGTTGGCGTAGAGTCGCTGCGCCGGGCTGCCGACGGCGTCGGCGGCATCGATCTGAAAAAGCTGGCTGAACCGCTGGTTGACATGGCGAATGGCGCCGTCGTTCAGCCGCGCGATTACCATGGCCATGGGCGCCGCCTCGACAATCGCGCGAAGCCGAGCCTCGCTCTCGCGGATGGCGAGCTCGGCCTGCCGCTGGTCGGTGACGTCGGTGTAGATCGACACGAATCCGCCGCCGGGTATCGGATTGGCGCGAACCTCGAGCAGACGCCCACCAGGGCCGGCGCGCTCGGCCAAGAACGGTCGGTCCAAAGCGGCGAGGCGTCTTTCGATCCTTTCTTCCACGTCCTCTGGACCGAAATCGCCACGCCGGCTGAGGAACCGCAGGAAATCCTGATAGTTCGTCGAATCGGTCAAGATTTCGTCAGGCAGGTCCAACAGGTCGCGACAGCGCTGATTCCACGCCACCAGTTTTAGAGTGGGATCAAACATGATTACGCCCTGAACCATGTTGTCGAAGGTCGCCTGAAGGATCGAACTTCGTCGATACAGCTCCTTGGTCCGCTCCTCGACCATCTGTTCGAGCCGAACCGCCGTCTCCTTTCGCTCATCGAGCAGCGCGTCGAGTTCCACGGCATTGCGGCGAAACACCTCGACGGCCCGCCCCATTTCTGCGATCTCGTCCGAGCCATGCGTGGCGATTGCAACGTTGCGCTTGCCGTTGGCGAGCGAAAGCATCGTATCCGACAAAGACGTAACGCGCGCGACGACATTCCGACCGACATAAAGCCATACGATCCCAGCCGAGCAGAGCAGACTGAACAGGACCAGCGCGATCAACCCGATTTGTCCGGTCCGTCGAACTTCAAGCGCGCCGGCTGACGCCACGCCGATGGAGCGCTTCGACGCGGCGACGAGCGCGTCCACCGTCCGGCTCAGACGCGCGGAATGGACGGCGTTCTCGGCGATCAACCGACTGCCGGCGGATATGGCGAGAAGCTCAGTCTCGCGCGCCGAATGGATGCTCGAAGCGCCGACGGCATTGTTGCGGAGCCGGCTCAGCGGAACGATCAGCGCGAGCGAGGTTTCGGGGTCAAGCCCCGAGACCAATCCATCGATGCGTCGCACCGCCGCATCCGCGTCGCGCGACGCCGCCTCGAGCGCTTCCTTGGTGTCCGCCGTCGAGGCTCGCACGAGTGCCTCGAATGCGTGGCTGGCTTCCTGCTGGATCTGATCGAGCGGCGCGATCTCCAGTAGCGCGTTTCTCAGCCGGTCGATCGCCGCAGCGCGGATGTCGGCGGAAGCGGCGCGCTCGGCGAGCGCGGCCTGCAACAAAAGAATACGCTCGTTCAGTTGAGCGAAGCTCGGCGTCCAGATGGTCCGAAAGCGCCCGTAGGCATCGATGCTGTCGTTGACGAGACGCGCTTTCTGCTGGCTGGTGACGATGCGTCGCTCGGCGGCCGTTCTCAGCGCCTGCAAATTGGCGACCAGATGATCGAAGGCGTCGCGAAGATCGATCATCTCGGCCGATTCGACCTGGCTTCGCGACAGATCGGACAGCGCATCGGATGCGGCGTCGAGCTCCCGAGTAACGATTGTCGCGGCCACGCCGAATTCCTCCGGCGAATTGGCGGCGAGCAGGGCGGTCCCGGCGCTCACCAGCAGCTCGCTTCGCCGGGCGAACTCCAGCGTCGTGAGCGCCGACGGGACCGCGCGATCGGTGACATCTTCGAAACTCTCGCCGACGCGATAGAACACGTAATTCCCGATGATAGCGGCGGCGACGGCGAATCCGCTGATCGCGGCGAACGAAAACAAGAGTCTGGCGCGCAAGCCGAAGGTCGCCCGCGGCCGCTTGGTATGTGCGATCGTATACGTCGTCATCGCGATGTCGGTCGTGTGCGCCGGCGCTCTCGGCAAATCATGCGCCCTGCCTCAGCCGTAGGCGCCGCGGCGGGCCACAGAGCAAGACGCCAGCGCTGCGCGTCGCCCGCCGAATGGAGTCATGTCCGTAGCCCGGTGCATTCGAGGATCTCGACCTTATGCTTCCCCTTGAGATCGACGAGGCCAAGCGACCGACCGCTGACCCGCGTGCGAACATGGGGCCAGGCGCGACCGCTGATACAGACCGTGTTCGGGTGCCCAGACGTCTCGATGCGCGCGGCGGTGTTCACCGTGTCGCCCCATACATCGTACTGGAACTGGCTCTTTCCCATGATGCCGGCGGCGACCGGGCCGTAATCGATCCCGACGCGCACGCTCCACATCGACCCGGCCTGGGCAGCGGCGACCATATCGAGGCCGCATGAGACTGCCGCCAGAACCGGATCATCGTGCGGCGTAAGCAGGCCCGCCGTCGCCATGAAGGCGTCACCAATGGTCTTGATCTTCTCCAGGCCGTGGCGCTGCGCGATGTCCTCGAACTCCATGATCAACGCCTCCAGCCGCGCGAAGACGACGTCGGGCGAATTCATCTCGGAGTAGGCGGTGAACCCGACGACATCGCAGAACAGCACCGCCACATCGTCGTAATTTCGCGGCGCCAACGTCTTCTCGGTCTTGAGCGCGCGTACGATCGCGCGCGGCAAAAGGCTGGCGAGCAGTTGATCCGATCGTCGCTTTTCCGACTCGATCGCACGCAGATACATTTCCTCCTGCGCCTTGTATCGCGTCCGCTGAATGCAGCTCTCAACTCGCGCCTTGAGTATCACCGGGTTGAAGGGCTTGGTGAGGTAGTCGACCGCGCCGAGTTCGATGCACCGAACGACGCTGCTCATGTCCTCGACGGCGGAGATCATGATCGCCGGAATCTCGCGAAGCCCCGTGTCGGCCCTTATCTCCGACAGAACTCCGTATCCGTCGAGTTCGGGCATCATGATGTCGAGAAAGATGATATCGATGCGATTGGCACGAAGCCGCTCCAGGGCTTCGCGGCCGTTGGCCGCCATTATCACGTTGTCGTAACCCAATATGTCGAGCCGCATGGCAAGCGTGACGCGATTGTCGTCGTTGTCATCGACGATTAAGAACGTCGGGCGACCATTGTTGGGATCGACAGGGTCCATCGCGGCTCGACCTACCGAGGACGGCTGCCCGGTGACGCCGACCGTCGGAGACCCGCACTGCCAATGTCGGATGACTGGTCCATGGCGCCGAATAACGCCGCGTCAGTCCGAGGGCACAAGTTCCTTGGGGACGCTGATCCCGATCTCGCGGTAGTAGTCGACCGCGCCAGGATGAAAGGGCAGAAACGTGTTCTTTTCGACGTTGACCGCCAGCGTCTCCGTTGCGGCGGAATGCCGCTTTACAAGCTCATTGTGGTTCTCATGAACCGTCTTGACGATCGCGTACGCGAGCGATCGCGGCAGGTTGGCGTTGGCGATCGCGAAATTGTAGACCCCAACGGTCTCATAATCGGCGGTCAGCGAAGCATAGGTTCCGGCCGGAATCCGCGAAAGCGAAAGCTCGGGCATCGCGGTTCGTACGGCCTGGATCTCGGCTGGGAGCAGGGAAATGAACTCTAATGGCTCCTTCGATTCGGTCTCCCGGAAGGCCGGGAACGGCGCTCCGCCCGCCAGTATCACTGCGTCAAATCGACCGCCGACCAGTTCGGTCGCGATATCGGCGAATGAACCGTTACCGATCTCGGCTTGGACGTTCAACGTCTTGAGCATGGCCGGCACATAAGTCCCGCCGGTTCCCGCCCGCGGCCCGACGCCGACGCGCGCGCCCTGCATATCCGCGAGTGCGCGAAACTTGCTTTTTCGAAGGACGACAAATTGAAACGTCGTGTCATACATCGGAAAGAGCGCGCGAATATTGCGAAGTTGCTGCTGCTTGGTCCACTCGGCAGCGCCCTTCCAAGCCTGAAGCCCGACGCCCATGGTGATCAGTCCAAGCCCGACGTCGCCTGACTGGACGAGGCGAACGTTGTGCACAGGACCCTGGGTCGGCAACGCGTTCACCGTAATGTTCAGTCTTTCCGTGAGCAGCTGAGCGACTGCATCGCCGTACACGTAGTAGACGCCGCCTGGCGACGCCGTCGCCACAGTGAGCGATTTAGGCCAATTTTCCTCAGCCGCGCCTGCCGGGTGGATCCAGCCAAGCACCGATACCAGGGCGATGGCCCGCAGCATGATTTGCATTGTTGCCCCCCAACTGTGCCGTTCTTCGTTGTCGTTGCGCCCGACCAACCTCGCACCACTTTGGGCACAGGCTGGACGGAATCGGGCGGAGAAATACTATCGAATCGCAAAGCCGCTCCGATCATCGGAGCCGCGAAAAGCTGAAAACTAAAATATCAATCATCAGAACAATTTGCCAACTAAAAATTGAGATAAAGCACTTGGATCTTGTCCCAGATATCGGATCAGCTAGGCCTTTTTCATACGTTCTGGACCGTGGGTGCACGGCGGCATCGCGCGCGACTCCCCCATGCCTCGCCGGCCGCGTCGAAACGACGTAGGCGCCGCGAAACGTACTTCGTGTCATGCCTCGGCGCGCGGCGAAATCGGAATGCCGGCGCGCCCGCAGCCGCGCGCGGTCAGATGGCCAGCGCGCCGACCGCGATCAGCGCCGCGAATAAACCGCCGCCGCCATACATCGAGGCCACGCCTGACGAACGGCCGCCGCCGGCGCGAGAAGCCGCCACGCGCACGCGCATCGCCGCCACATCGGCCGCCATCGTCTCGCCGTGATGGCAATAGCAGAGTATGGCGTGCAGCTCCGTTTCGCTGATGCCGAAAAAGGCGAGCGCATCGCCGATCGTGTCGCCGCCAAGTCCCTCGGCGCGAAGCCGCGCGTCCTCGAGCGCCACGCTCAGCGGCGAATCGTCTGCGCGTACTGCCTCTCGCTCGCCGGGCGGAGCGTATTCGATCTCGAACAATGTCCGCAAATTCCGCCCGCGCTGGCGCTCCAACGCCTCGGCCCAGCGTTCGAGCCGTTCGCGCGTCGACATTGGCGAGAAACGCAGCCGGTGCGGCAAAACTTCGGCGATGCCGCGCATCTCTGAAACGGTCTTGTGCTCCATATTGGCCTCCATCGCATGATCCTGGATCGCCCAAGATTTGGATGTGGCGCCGGCGTTTGACGCCGGCAAGCGGAACGGCCACGCAATTCTTGCAGGGCTCGAGCGGTAGGGCCGCGATCGCGTGGCCGATCGCCGGCGGGCAAAAGCATGCCGTAAGGAAAGCTCCGCCGGGCGTGCGACAAGATATGGGACGGCGACGCTCGACGACTCCCAAATGACGATCAGGTCCCGGTTTTCTTGGTATCGCGTGACCGCTCGTTGGGCTCCGATTGCGACGCAGCGCAAGGCGAGGCGGCTGCTGCCAATTGTCCTAAGCTGTCCCGTGATACCGCGCCGCTATCGAAACCATAGCCACTCGGCATTTCCGCGCCCCCAGCGCCTCGCGCATGCTCCATGGCGAAGATTTCGCGTCCCAATGCGGGATCGCCAGCCACGAAGGAGATTTTCATGCTCGCGCGCATCGTCACGTTCTGCTCGGCCGCGGTTCTGGCCCTCGGTCTCGTCGTCGCCGCCTCGGGCGGCGCGCGCGCACAGGCGGTCAAGCCTGGCGTCGGCGAAAATGGTGTCGTCGTCGCCAAGAGCGTTTATGGCCTGGAGGAGACCGTCGATCGCCTGACGAAAGATATCGCCGGCAAGGGCATCACGTTCTTCATGGCCGTCGACCAGTCGAAGCTCGCTGCCGACGCCGGCATCAAGCTTCGTCCCTCGACGCTGCTGATTTTCGGCAATCCGGGCCTTGGTTCGCACTTCATGACCGCCAATCCGGTCTCGGGACTCGATTGGCCGGTGCGCCTGCTCGTCTTTCAAGACGAAATGGGTCAAGTGTGGACGGCCTATACCGATTTCACCTGGATCGCCCAGCGGCACGGCATCACCAGCCGCGAGGCCGAGTTCAAAATGGCGTCGATGGTCATCGCCTCCATTAACTCCAGCGTCGCTGCAAAGTAACGACCGTCACC
>DATFES010000259.1:0-2188 GCA_035250945.1 Alphaproteobacteria bacterium
ATGTTCCACTCGAGGATCGGCGTATTGCCGGCGGCCATGACGACGATCATCGTCTCGCCGACGGCGCGCCCCATGCCGACCATGATTCCGGCGAACACGCCGGAAACCGCGGTCGGCAGGATGACCGAGACCCCGGTCTGCCACGGCGTCGCCCCGCAGGCGAGCGAGGCGGCGCGCAGATGCTCCGGAACCGCGTTCAACGCGTCCTCGGCGATGGTGTAGATGATCGGGATGACGGCGAAGCCCATGGCGAAGCCGACGACGAGCGTGTTGCGCTGGACGTATGTATCGACCACCCCGCCGCGCGGGTCGCCGCCAAGCGCGTTGAGCGCCGCTGCAGCCGTCCACGCCAGCGCCGCCGCGCACGCAAAGACCGCCAACCACCGGACGATATCGAACAGCCCCGCGCCGAGGCCCGGCTGACGGCGCGCGGCGGAGATCCAATCGCCCAGGAAGCGGCGCGCCGCCAGACCGACGGCGAGCGAGGCAAGCGGCAACAGGACGAGAAACAGAAACGGCGCGCCGCTGCCGACGTCGCCGTTCGCCCACGCCTTCACGTCGCCGGCGAAAAACACGTCCTCGAAGATCCCGCCGGCGGCGTAGCAGAGATAGAACGCGAGGGCGAGCACGACGAACATCAAGGCGAGTTTCGGCGCGCCTTGGAGCCGCAGGGCGATCGTTTGCGGCACGAGCTGCCAGAGATAGGCGGAGACCAGCAACGCCAACGGAAGCGCGACGAACGCCATCAGCACCGCGGCGATCCAGGTCTCGACGATCGGCGCCAGGATCAACGCGGCGATGAAGCCCAGCACCACCGAGGGCAGCGACGCCATCATCTCCATCACCGGCTTGACCGTGGCGCGCACGCTTGGGTGCACGAACTCGGAGGTGTAGATCGCCGCCAGCAACGCCACCGGCACGGCGAAAAGCATCGCGTAGAGCGTCGCCTTGATCGTGCCGAAGATCAGCGGCACCAAGGACAGCTTGGGCTCGAAACTGTCGGTGCCCGAGGACGACTGCCACGTATACGAAGGCTCGGGATATCCCTCGTACCAGACGCGGCCGAACAGCGAACGCATCGTTGTCTCGGGATGCGGCGCGGAAATTCGCCAGAACGCCGCGGCGCCGCGCCCGTCGACGGCGAGCACGCCGTCCTCGCGCGGGCTGAGCTCGAGCGCGCGCAACGTCTCGGCGGCGCCATCGTGCGAAAGCTTGAGCAGCGTCTGCTCGCTGGTCGAGTGACGGACCCAGACGCCGCCCGCGGCGTCGGCGGTGGCGAAGGTCTTGCTGCGCGCCGAGGGCGAGAAGCCGACCACCGCCGCTGGGTGCGGTTCGAGGGCGTGCGCGCGCACCATCTGGAAGTTGTCGCTTGTGCCGGCGTCGGGCCGCGGCAGGCGGAAGAACACCGCGAGCGAACCATCGGACCCGCCGACGACCAGCGACTGCTCGCCGATGAGAAAACCCATGATGGTGAGCGTGACGCCGCGCGGCAGGAGTTGCGCCGTTTCGGCGAGAACTGGCGCCTTGAAATCGCGCGTGTCGAACCGGAACAGGCGCCCCCGTTCGTCGGCAATGAAGACTTGGTCCGCCTTCTCGGTGGTGAGCGCCGCGACGACCTTGGTTCCGGCGGAAAGCGCCGGCAGCTCGCTGGTGTCGATCGTCGTCGTGACCTTGCCGGTGATGATGTTGGTTCGCGATTCGGCGAGGCTGAGCCGAGTCACGCCCGCGGCGTCGACGGTGGCGACGGCCAGTACGGGGCGCTCGGACGTGCCGCCGACATGGTAGTCGATGGCGACGATGGCTTGCCCGGGCGCGATCGCCTGCGACTCGTCCAACGATGCGGCGAGCGATGTCTTGCGAATCTGGTTGCCGGTGATCGGCGAATAGATCGCCTTTCCGTCGCTACGGTCGTGCTCGCCGAGCGCAGCCAGCCGCGCCGGAACGGCGTCCGGCGTCAGAATTTCGGTCGCCAGCCCGAGGCGGCCGAAACGCACGCTGCCGTCGGCGAAGCCAAATGCGACGAACGAGCCGGCGGTGGTGCGGTCGAAGGCGGTGACCTGCTTGCCGCCGAGATCGAGGACTTGCGAGACGACGACCTTGCCAGTGGCGATGTGGACCAGATCGACCTTGCCGTCGGCGGTGAGCCGCAGCGTCACCGCCCGGTGCTCGTCGATCGATGCGTCGAGCA
>DATFES010000164.1:0-3664 GCA_035250945.1 Alphaproteobacteria bacterium
CCCATCTCGCCGAGATTGTCGCTCATCTGTGCCTCTTAAGAACAGACATATTGAAAAATAACATGATTATATCCCTGCACGCCAACCTATAGCTTTTCCCCTCGAGATGTCGGTCGTTCAGGCACCGACGCTCCAGGTCAAGGAGACCTTCCGATGGCGTACATCACCGAGAATTTGGACCGTGACTCTCCGAATTATGACCAGATCGAAGCCGCCATGCGGCGCGCTCGGGTGATCCGCAGCCAAGCATTTGCGGCGCTGGTGGATCGGCTATGGCTTGGTCTCAAGCGTGCGGCAGGAGCCGAGCCGGCACGGATCGTTCGAGCGGTCCGGCCGTTCACACTCGTTTTCGGTCGTCCCGCACCGCAGACGAAGGCCGCGCGGCCGGTTACGGCGGTCGAACTTCGCGCCGTATTCGGTACGCCGGCAAATACACCGCGCGGTGCGTGGCGCAGGAGCGCCTGAACCGCTACATCAGGCCCAGGCGGCAGCCGCGCGCGGCAATTCGTCGACCGACCGATAGACCTCGCCGCCTCGCGCGCGGATCGTCGCGACCTCGCGGTCTGCCCCCGGCGAGCGGCCGATTTGCAGCACGGCGTCGCAACGCCCGGCAAGCGCCAGCGAAATCGTCATCATCGCCGGATCGCCGAAGGCGAGACCGGCGGCGTCGAGCACCGGCAACGCGGCGTTAACGCCGATCACCGGGATATGGCCGCGCTGCAGCACCTCGGCCGCGGCGCGGTTCATCGCCGCGAGATTGGCGGCGCGCGCCGCGGCGCTAGGCGCCGAGTACGGTCCGGCGACCATGATCAGCAACCGCTGTTCCCCTCGCGCGGCCATCGCTATATCTCCTTGTCGGTTCGGATCATGGGAGCATCGGCATGGACACCCAGGTCGAAGCCGCCGCACAGCATCTGCTCGCCGCCCACCGGGCGCGCTCGCGCTACGCGGCGTTGCCCGGTGCGCTTCGCCCGACGACCCTCGCCTCCGCTTATGCCATCCAGGAGCATTTTCGTCGATTGCTCGAGCCCGAACGCGGCGCGGTCTGCGGTTACAAGATCGCCCTCACCTCGCCGGTGATGCAGAAGTTGTGCGGCATCCCGCATCCGTTGTCGGGGCCGCTTTATGCGCGATCGACGCATGCGGGCCCGGCACTACTCGACACCGCCGCATTCGTGCGCCTTGGCCTCGAATGCGAGATCGCCGTCCGGCTCGGAGACGATCTCCGACCTTCCGACGCGCCATTCACCCGCCAACGTGCGCGCGCCGCCGTCGCCGCGGCGGCGCCCGCGTTCGAATTGATCGACGATCGCAACGCCGATTACGCCGCGCTCGATGCGATCGGCATCGTCGCCGACAATTGCTGGAACGCCGGCATCGTGCTCGGCGCGTTTCGCCCGCTCGAATCGCTGCCCGATCTGGGATCGCTCAGCGGCGGATTGACCTTCGACGGCGCGCTGCAAGGCGAAGGACGCGGGAGCGATGTTCTTGGTCATCCGCTCGACGCTGTCGCGTGGCTCGCCGACCATCTCGCCGGGCGTGGCCGATTTCTCGCCGCCGGCATGATCGTCATGACCGGCAGCATCGTCGCCACCAAATTTCCGCGAGCCGGCGTCAATGCCAAGTTTGCGCTCGACGGCATCGGCACGGTCGAAGCGCGGCTTGTCTAGAGGAAGTTAGAAGCTCTCCACCCACGGCCGCAATTCGACCTCCCACGTCCAGGCGCTGCGGTGCTGGCGGTGGACATGGAGATACGTCGCGGCGATGGCGTCGGGATCGAGCATGCCGTCAGGACCGCGCGTTTGCGCGCGGGCGTCGCCTGGCTGACGGATGCCGCCGTCGATGACGAAATGCGCGACATGGATATTTTTCGGCGCCAGCTCGCGGGCGAGGCTCTGCGCCAAGCCGCGCAGGCCGAACTTGCCCATGGCGAAGGACGACGAATTGGCGTAGCCCTTGACGCTCGCCGAGGCGCCGGTAAGCAGGATCGTGCCGGCGCCGCGCGCCAGCATCAGCCGCGTCGCCGCCTGGGCGACCAGGAAGCCGCCAAAACAGGTGGTCAAGATCGCTTTCTCGACCTCGGCGGGATCGAGATCGGCGACCGCGCCGCGCACGCGGCGGCTGGCGTTATAAACGACGATCTCTGGAATCCCGAGATCCTTGACGAACGAATCGAATAGCCGGGCGACCTCGGCGGGTTGGCTGGCGTCGCTCGCATAGGCGCGGCCATCAAGATCGGCGATCAGCGGCGCCAGCTTGTCGATGTTGCGCGCCGCGAGCCCGACGCGAATCCCCTCGCGCGCGAAAAGCCTGGCCAGCGCCGCGCTCAGTCCGGCGCCGGCGCCGACGATCAATGCAGAGGAAGATTCAGCCATTGCCCCGTCCGCTTATCGCCAACCGCCACGCGAAGCGGCCACGCTGGCATGCGCCGCCGGCGCGCGTCCAGTCACGATGCCGGGAACGAAGCCGCGCGATGCGGCTCAGGTGTTCATCGCCTGGAAGAACTCGGAGTTGGTCTTCGATTGCTTGAGCTTTTCGATCAGGAACTCCATTGCGTCGACGACGCCCATCGGCATCAGGATGCGCCGCAGCACCCACAACTTCGCCATGATGTTCTTGTCGAGCAGCAACTCTTCCTTGCGGGTTCCCGACTTGGTGATGTCGATCGACGGGAAGGTTCGTTTGTCGGAGAGCTTGCGATCGAGGATGATCTCCGAATTGCCGGTGCCCTTGAACTCCTCGAAAATCACCTCGTCCATGCGGCTGCCGGTGTCGATCAAGCCGGTGGCGATGATGGTCAGGCTGCCGCCTTCCTCGATGTTGCGCGCCGCGCCGAAGAAGCGCTTGGGCCGCTGCAATGCGTTGGCATCGACGCCGCCGGTCAGCACCTTGCCCGACGACGGCACGACGGTGTTGTACGCGCGCGCCAGCCGGGTGATCGAATCGAGCAGGATCACCACGTCGCGTTTATGTTCGACCAGGCGCTTCGCCTTCTCGATCACCATCTCGGCCACCTGGACGTGGCGGCTTGCCGGCTCGTCGAAAGTCGAGGAAATCACCTCGCCTTTGACCGAGCGGATCATGTCGGTGACTTCCTCCGGCCGCTCGTCGATGAGCAGCACGATCAAATACACGTCCGGATGGTTATGGGCGATCGAGTGGGCGATGTTCTGCAGCATCACCGTCTTGCCGGTGCGCGGCGGCGCAATGATCAAGCCGCGCTGACCCTTGCCGAGCGGAGCGATCAAATCGACGATGCGGCAGGTTATGTCCTTTTTCACAGGGTGATTGGACTTACCGTCCTTACCGTCCTTGCCGTCCTTGCCGTCCTTGCCGTCCTTGCCGTCCTTGCCGTCCTTGCCGCGAGGCGGCTTTTCGTCGTCGGTGATTTCGAGTTTCAGGCGCTGTTCGGGATATAGCGGGGTCAGGTTGTCGAAATTAATGCGGTGGCGCGCCACCTCCGGCTGGTCGAAATTGATTGTCTTGACCATCGTCAGGGCGAAATATCGCTCGCCGTCCTTGGGCGCCCGAATCTGCCCCTCGACCGTGTCGCCCGTTCTGAGGCCATAGCGGCGAAGGATCTGCGGCCCAACATAAATGTCGTCGGGGCCAGGAAGGTAATTCGCTTCGGGGCTGCGCAAGAAGCCGAAGCCGTCCTGCAGGA
>DATFES010000167.1:0-3242 GCA_035250945.1 Alphaproteobacteria bacterium
TTGAGCTTGAGCGACGGCTTGCGCGCCTCGGGATAGGGCTCGGCCTCGATCACGGTACCGACGCGAATGTCGACCCTGCGGAAATCGTCGTACGTGATCGTCATCGCCCCTGTCGCCCCCTTGTCGCGCGCAATCGAGGGCGCGAACTATGGCAAGAAAATCGGGCCGCCGGCAAGCCGGCGGCCCGCGCCGTACGGACGACGGTGCAGGGTGAAGCAGCGACGAACTATTTGCGGGCCTTGGCCAGCGCGCGTTTGAACTCGTCGAGGCTTTCGGCGACGCGTTTATTGATCACGTCGAACGTCTCATTGTTCGACTGCGCGACCATGTCGGAAATCTCGCGCACGTTGGCGATGGCGCGCTCGAATGCCGATTTGGCCAGTTCGGTCTGCCGCGTCGCCTTGTCCTCCGGACTGGCGGCGGCCATAAAGTCGCGCATCGCCGCCTGGGTTTCCTCCATCATCTGGCGGAAGATCTCGCTCTGGCGCCGGGCGACCGCCTGCATCCCTTCGATCGCCCGCTTGTTTGCCGCCCCGAGCGCCTCGAGATTGCGGCGCTGGCTGTCCATAACCGCCTGCATGTCGACGCCGGGTAGTTTAAATTCCGCCGCAAACCTGGAGAAATCCATCATCTTGCCGAAGTCGAAATCCTCGCCGGGCGCACCTGGTTTGGCCATGACGCATCTCCTTCGGTTCAGGGGTGACACGCGTGATGCGCCGCGCGGGTTGATGTCGTTACGCGCGACTTGCTGACGCTTCGACAGTATCGCGGCCGCGTGTGGCGGCGTCAACGCTCCTTGTTGCGGCGCGATGTCGACTCAATCGGCGGGCGACGCCTGAGACCGTCGCGCCCATGGCATCGAGTTCTCGATCATCTCGAGTCGTTTCAACACCCGGTCGAGGGCCGCCATTGTCGCAGCACTGTCGGCGCTTTCATCGCCGAGCCACACCCGCAGTACATATCCATACGCGGCGGCAAGCGCCTTGATCCGGATTAGGCCGAATGGGCCCGACACGCCGACGCCGGCGGCCTCGCCCATCCAGGCGATCGAGCGCAGCGTGCGCGGGCCGACACACAGCGCCAGCGCCGGATCGCGGCAGGTATCGGCGACGATGGCGCGCACACCGGCCTTATGCGGACCGAGCGCGTCGAAACGGCGCATCACGAGGTCGAACAACCGGTCGCGGATCGGCTCATCGGACGAGATTTTCGCCGATAGGACTTCGGCATCGATGCGCGCCAGGAACCCGAGAACGATCGCCGTTTTGGATGGAAAGCGTTCAAAGAGCGCCGCCAACGACAACCCGCTCGCGCGGGCGACGTCGCCAAGCGTCATGCGCGTCCAGCCGCGCGTCGCGGCAAGTTCGAAGGCGTGGTCGACGATCTTGCGATCGATATCTTCTTTTGCGCCGCGCGGACCGCCGGCGGTCGCTCCGGCGGCGGCCTTACGTGCCTTGCGGGCCATCAACGCCTCCTCGCCGGCTGGTGCCCAGCCGGCGCTGGCTTAAGGATCGCTTCAGACTTAGGCCAAAGCGCGCCGATGTCAAATCGCCACAGCGTATTTTCTTCGCGCCGCTGCAACGGACAAAACGCGTCCAGCGACGCATAGGTGAAGCTCCGCCGGAAGCTCCGCCTGTTCAACGTTCGGCAAGCGGGCGATCGATCGCTACGCCGAGCGTCGCGCGCCCAATAGTCCGATTGCCACAAGGACCACGGCGGCGGCGACCAGCGCGATCAACGCCATGTCTGGAACGTAAAAGGTCGTGTAGACCTCCCATCCCAGCAGGCGTAGGACGCTCGAAACCTCCGTGTAAATGCCGACCAGGTGGCCGCCGAGCGTGCCGGTGATGCCGAGGAGGACGCTGCCGAGAATCGCCAGGCACGCCATCACCCAACGCATGACCCCATCCCATACCGCCTCGCCCTTGATCCAGCGAATGGCAAGCAGGAGCGCCCAGTACGCGACCGTCCACGTCGCGACCAGCATGTGATTGCGCCCGAGCGGCGAGGCCGAGACGGTTGCCCATGGCCACACCAGGAGGCCAACCACGTATGCCGCGACGCCTGTGACGAGGCCGATGGCGAGCAGCGGCACTAGCGCTCCATCGATCGTCTTGGCGAGCTGGCCGTCGGAGACGGCGCGCCATAAGATCGCCAGCGTCGCCGTCATCCACAGGGCGATCGGGAAGTGCACAAGCACGACATGATAAGCGGCCATGGTCAGGCTCCCTTGCGTGCGAGCAAGCCGTTGAGTGCGACGCCGAACGCGGCGATCAGCAATACGCCGGCAAGCAGCGTCAACAACCACTGACGACGGATCGCGTCGGCGAACTCCATCTCGACGCCGTAATGCGCGAGTTGGACTTCGCTGTGGCGGTACTTCACCGGCACACCCTTCTTGATGTTGTCGGCGCCGGCGTGCCGGTGGCTATTGAGAAGCGGCCAATTCACCTGGCCGGGATAGAACAACGTCACCTCGAACCACGGCTGGTCCCATTTCGGCGTATCGCCCTCGAAGGCGGCCGCGGCCATCTCCGCTTCGCGCCGCAAGCCGAGCGTGACGGGTAGCGAGACGTAGTGCCAGCGACTGCCGTACGAATTGCGGTGTACCGCGAAGGCGACGTTGTAGACGTGTTTGTCCGCCATGATCTTGTCGTCGGCCGGGTTGCCGGTGTCCATTGCACGCTTCAAAATCACGTCCCAAAACCCGTCCTGCCAGCGCGCCTTGCCGACGACGCTGATGTCGGCGTGCGATCCGCTGCCCTTCTGCAGCAGCCGTCGCGGAATGGTGTCGCCTTCCTTCCACGCATAACTGACGTCGAAGGCGACGGCAGTTTCTTCGCTGATGAAGTAGACGTCGTCGAAACCGAGCTTCCGGTCCGCCAGGTCTTGCCAGTTCAGCGCCCGGCGACCCGTCTTCTGCGGATCAAGCATGAACTTCGGTTGGCGTTTTTCGGCATCCCAGTTGTCGCCAAACGGCCCTTTGCCCGCATCGCCATAGCGCGCGTCGAATATGACCTGATCGTCGGACGCGCCGATCGGATTCGAGCGGTGGGCGCGCCAGTGCCAAAGGTCGAGGAAATACCCGGCCTTGCGCAACGCCGCCAGCTCGTCTTCCGGCACCACCGACGCCCAATCCCCAATGTCGCGGCGCGTCGCCGGTAGATGCTTGCCGACCTCGATCTGGCGGCGCTTCTGGCCGAGATAGGAGTGCGCCCGCACCTCGTCCGCCGTCGCCTCGT
>DATFES010000171.1:0-11138 GCA_035250945.1 Alphaproteobacteria bacterium
TCTCCAAGAACCGGCCAAGCCAGTACGTTACCAAGCCCCGGCACCAGGGCGGTGAACAGCGCGGTGCGGCCGGCGCCCAGCAGTTCGATCGTACGGGTGTATAAAATGAGCGCGATGATCGCCGTCAGGAACCCTTGGAAAGCTCCTTGAAAGAGCACTTCGGTCCACGGCGCCGCAAATAGACGATGGCCGGCCACGGCGAGGTACGCCAACCCGTACGTAATCATCGATGCGAACGACACCACCGACGTGGCGAGCAGCGCGCTCACCCGTCCCGCCCGCGCGGTGACCGTGAAGGTCGACCATAGGAACGCCGCCAACACGAAAAGCAGATGGCCGCGGCCGATCTCGCCGCCGCCGAAGATTCCATCCCAGCCTTGCGCGATCACGCCTCCGGCGATCAGCGCCAGGCCGACGAAGCCCGCGCGCCCGACCGGTTCGCGCAAGAAGATCCAGCTCATCGCCACGCTGAACAACAGCACGCCGGCCGGGCCGATCACCGCCTGATGGCCGGCGGGCGCCGATTGAAGCCCAGCGAAGACAAGCAACGTGTACGGGACACCGGCGCCGATGCACATCGGGATGGCGAAGCGCCACGGCACGCCGGCAAGACCGGACCTATCGATGCCTCGCCGGATGATCACGGGCAACAACACGACGCCGGCGACCAGGAACCGGATGGCTGACATGTCCCAGAAATCGAGCGCGCCCATTACGCCGATCCGCGAGACGACGGCCCAGCTTCCCCACAGAACCGCGGTGACCAGGCCGATCGCGATCCCGGTCAGCAGCGTTCGGCGATGATCGGCCGCTTCGGCGCTCATGTCGCGACGCCTCGAGCGAGCGCCGCGTCGATCTCGATTCGGGTCGGCAGACTCGGCTGCGCCCCGCGCCTGGTGCAGGCGAGCGCTCCGGCCACGACGGCGCGGCCGACGGCGGCGCGAAGGTCGCCGCCGCGGTCGAGCGTTGCCGCCAGTACGCCAACGAACGCATCGCCGGCCGCGGTGGTGTCGACCGCTTTGACCCTCGGAGCCGGCGCGCCCCATGACGTGCCATCGGTCATCGCGACAAGGACTCCATGGGCGCCCTTGGTGACGATCGTGGCCACGCCGAGGCGGGCCGCAAGGCCGGCGGCGCCGATCCGCCGCGCTTCGCCACGGGCGCCGAGCGAACTGGCAAGCGCCGCCGCCTCGCCCTCGTTAACCACCAGCGCGTCGACCGCGCGAAGCGCCGCCTCGGGCAGCGCGCCTGCCGGCGCGAGATTGAGCACGATGCGGGCGCCTCGCGCCCGCGCGCGAGCGATCAGCGCGGCGTTCTCTCCGGATGGCACCTCCATTTGCAAAAGCAGCGTGGCACTCGCGCCCAACAGGGCGTCGGGCACCAAATCGGCGCACACCGCCGCATTGGCTCCGGCAGCAACGGCGATCTGGTTCTGCCCGTCTGGGTCGACGCAAATAGCCGCGCATCCCGTCGGCTCGTCGCCCCTGGCGACGCGGGACAGGTCGACGCCGGCCGCCTTAAGCCCGGCGATCGCCGGCTCGGCGAAGGAGTCGCGTCCGACCCGGCCCGCCATGGCGACCACAGCGCCGTCACGCGCCGCCGCCACCGCCTGATTGGCGCCCTTGCCCCCTGCCGAGACCCCATAGGCGGGCCCCAACACGGTCTCGCCTGGCGCGGGTAGTCTGGGGACTTGAAAGGCGAGGTCGAGGTTTATCGACCCGAACACGATCAGCATCGGTCCACTGCGCCACGCCGCGGGATTGGCCGTCAAGCTCGCAGCCGCTCGCACGCCAGTTGGCGATGGGGTGCAATTGCGGTAGCAAGGCCCCATAATCTCTGGAGATGGCCATGGCCGCATCGGGAAAAATTCATCCGGTGATCCTGTCGGGCGGCGCCGGAACGCGGCTGTGGCCCTTGTCGCGCGAGCTTTATCCCAAGCAGCTCCTACCGCTGATTTCCGATCACAGCCTGCTGCAAGACACCGTACGGCGTATCGCCTGCCCGCCATTCGCCGCCCCGCTCGTCGTCTGCAGCATCGACCATCGGTTCACCATCGCCGAACAGCTTCGTGCATTGTCCGTCGCGCCACGCGCGATTGCGCTCGAGCCCGTGGCGCGCAACACCGCGCCGGCGGCTGCGATCGCCGCCGCGATTCTCGCCGCCGACGACCCCGATGCGATGATGATGGTGCTGCCGTCCGATCATGCGGTCGCCGACGAAGCGGCGTTTCGCGCCGCCGCCGCGACGGCAGCGGCGGCCGCCGGAGTTGGCCGTCTTGTCGCGTTCGGCATCGCGCCCCGCGCGCCCGAAACTGGCTATGGCTACATCCGTCGCGGCGAACCGCTCCAAGGAGTCGCCGGCGCGTACACCATCGCCCGCTTCGTCGAGAAACCGGATGCGGCGCGGGCCAAGGAATATGTCGCCGAGGGCTCCTGGTCGTGGAACAGCGGCATGTTCATGTTCACGGCGAAGCTCTATCTCGAGGAATTGACGCGCTTCGAACCTGCGATCGCCGAAGCGGCGCGGGCGGCGCTTGCGGCGGCCCGGCGCGATCTCGATTTCCTGCGCCTCGACGAAGCTGCGTTCGCGTGCGCGCCGTCGAAGTCGATCGACTACGCGGTGATGGAGAAAACGACACGCGCCGCGGTCGTGCCGGCGGCGCTTGGCTGGAGCGACGTCGGCGCATGGTCGGCGTTGTGGGACATCGGGATAAAAAATGGCGACGGCAACGTTTCGCTGGGCGACGTCATGACCGTTGACAGCCGAAACTCATACTTTCGCAGCGAGAAGCCGCTGCTGGCGGCGATCGGCATCGCCGATGCGGTGGTTGTCGCGACCTCCGATGTCGTGCTTGTCGCCGCCAAGGACCGCGTGCAGGACGTGAAGCTGATCGTCGAGCGGCTCAAGCGCGAAAATCGTCCCGAGGCGACGACCCATCCGGTCGTTCATCGCCCATGGGGCAGCTACCAGACGATCGACGCCGGCGATCGTTTCCAGGTCAAGCATATCGCCGTCAAGCCGGGGCAGAAGCTTTCGCTGCAGAAGCATGCGCACCGCGCCGAGCATTGGGTGGTGGTAAGCGGGACGGCGCGCGTGACGCGCAATGCCGAGATCATGACGTTGACGGAAAATCAGTCCACGTACATTCCGCTCGGCGCCGTGCATCGCCTCGAGAACATCGGCGCGGGACTCCTGCACCTGATCGAAGTCCAGTCGGGCGGATATCTCGGCGAGGACGACATCGTCCGCCTCGAAGACACGTACGGACGAAGCTGAACGCCGGCGACGAAGCGCCGCCTCGCGCGCCGGCCGTCGCTAATGCGACCCACAATCGGCTTGACGGGTTGCCCGGCGGATTGTATATCTATGGTTGTTATGTTTCTGCCCAACAACCAGAACGTCTATCGGCGGACCGCGCATCGAAATACGCTGCGGCTCGACGTCGAAATACCCGAGGGATTCGTTTTTTACGGCATCGATCCTGCCCGCGACGTCTATTTCGCCCACCGCGCCCACGATATCGTAATCGCCGTGCACCACCGGACAACGTTGCCTCACCTCGGCGGGCGTATCGGCCGCTACGCCGTCTTGTCCTTCGCCGGAACCGGCGACGACGTCGTCCCGGTCCGAGAAGAAATGGACGAATGGACCGATGTGCTCGCACGGGTGGCTTCCCTCACCGCCGGCGCATCGCACGGCGCTTCCATCCCGCGCGTTGAGCTCACCGGATGATGGGCCGAGCTTCGGCTCATGATCGGAGCCCGGTCGTGACCCCGAGCTAGGATGCAGGAGCGATATGCAGTTCGGAGAGGCGGCCCTCTTCGACCGCGTGGCAGGCGACAAGCGAGGAACCGGCGGGAGCCTGCTTGATCTCCGGCCGCTCGCGACGGCAGCGGTCGTTCGCCCACGGGCAGCGCGGGTTGAAAGCGCACCCCGTCGGCGGATTGAGCGGGTTCGGCACCTCGCCCGCGACGGGCGTGCGCGCCCGGCCCGTCATTTCCAGGTCGGGTATCGCGTCGAGCAGCATGCGCGTGTAGGGATGCCGCGGACGCTCGAACACCTCGCGTGCGTCGCCCAGCTCCGCCAACCGCCCAAGATACATCACGCCGACGCGATCGGAGATGTGCTGCACGACGGCGAGATTGTGCGAAATAAACAGGTAGGTTAGTCCGAGCTCGCGTTGCAGGTCTTTCATCAGGTTGAGGATCTGAGCTTGGACCGAGACGTCGAGCGCCGAGGTCGGTTCGTCGCAAACCAGAAAATCGGGGTTGCTGGACAACGCCCGCGCGATTGAAATGCGCTGACGCTGGCCGCCGGAAAACTCGTGCGGATATTTCTCGCCGTCCGATGGCGAAAGCCCGACCTGCGCCAGCAATTGATCGACGCGGCGTCGAATTTCGCCGCCGTCATTTGAGATTCTATGGGCGCGGATGGGTTCGGCGACGATGTCGCGCACGCGCCAGCGCGGATTGAGGCTGGCGTAGGGGTCTTGAAAGATCATCTGGAAGCGCCGGCGCACGGGGGCGATCTGCGCCCGCGTGGTGAGCGTCGCCAGATCGATTCCCTCGAAGACGATCGAGCCCCGCGTCGGCGTATAGAGCCCGACGATGAGCCGCGCGACAGTCGACTTGCCGCAGCCCGATTCGCCGACCAGCGACAACGTCTCGCCGCGCTCGATCTCGAAGCTGACTCCGTCGACGGCCTTCAAGACGAGCCGCGGCTGGCCTTCGATGAGCCGATTGAGCCACGGGGGCGAGACATCGAAAAACCGCGCCAGATCGCGAGCGGCGAGGATCACTTCGCCGGCGCCGCCGTTGTTTCGCGGCGCCGCCTCACGCATCGCCGACCGCCCGCGCCGGCGCCGACGCGGCGTCGTAAAGCCAGCAAGCAGCTTGGCTGCTGCCGGCCGGCAGCAGGTTCGGGCGCTCACGCTTGCATCGCTCGAACGCCTTCGGACAACGCGGATTGAAGGCGCATCCGGGCGGAATTGCATTGAGCCTCGGCATTGCACCGTCGATCTGCGTTAGCCGCTGCACGTGCTCGCCGACCTTGGGGATCGAACCCATCAGGCCCGCGGTATAGGGATGGCGGGCGTTCTTGATCACGTCCTTGACCGGGCCGACCTCGGCGATACGGCCGGCGTACATCACCGCCACGCGGTCGGCCGTCTCGGCGATGACCCCCATGTCGTGGGTGATAAGCATCACCGCCGCTCCGTGCTCGTTGCACATCTTTTTGAGCAGCGTGATGATCTGCGCTTGTATCGAGACATCGAGCGCCGTCGTCGGCTCGTCGGCGATCACCAGGCGCGGGTTGGCGCACAAGGCCAGCGCGATCACCACCCGCTGGCGCATGCCGCCGGAGAACTGGTGCGGATAGTGGTCGATCCGCCGCTCGGCGGCGGTGATGCCGACCTCCTGCAGTAATTCGATTGCCCGATCTCGCGCTTGCTGCGGCGTCATGTCGAGATGCGTCGTAATCGTCTCGACGAGCTGGCGACCGATCGTGTAGAGGGGGTTGAGCGAGGTCAACGGGTCCTGGAAGACCGCGCCGATGCGGCGTCCCCGAACCCGCCGCAACCGCTCATGGGGCAGATCGTCGATCCGCTCGCCTTCGAGCAAGACCTTGCCGCCGGCGATTCGTCCCGGCGGCTCCAGCAGACCGATGATGGCGGCGCCGGTGAGCGACTTTCCCGCCCCGGACTCGCCGACCACGCCCAACACCTCGCCGGGATCGATGTGGAATGAGATGTCGTCGACGGCGACGAGCGTGCCGTGGCGCGTCGGGAACTCGACCCGCAGGTTCTCGACGCTCAGCAGGGGTTGATTGGCGCCAGTCCTCGCCATCGCGTCGCTTGCCCGCGCTCTAGCGAAGTTTTGGATTGAGCGCGTCGCGCAGCCAATCGCCCAACAAATTGACCGACAAGACCATGATCACCAGAGCGGCGCCGGGGAAGATCGTAATCCACCACTCGCCGGAGAACAGGAAATCGTTGCCGACGCGTATCAGCGTGCCAAGCGAGGGCTGCGTCGGCGGGACCCCGACGCCAAGGAAGGACAGCGTCGCCTCGGTGATGATGGCCACCGCGAGATGGATCGTGGCGATGACCAACACCGGACCCATCACGTTGGGCAGAACATGGCGCACCATGATGGCGAGCGGATGCAACCCGATGACGCGCGCCGCCTGGACGTACTCCTTGTTCTTCTCGACCAGCGTCGAGCCTCGCACGGTGCGCGCGTATTGCACCCAACCGGAGGCGCCGATCGCGAGCACCAGCACGTAGACCGCGATCTCGTCGTGAAGCGCGGCCGGCAGCGCCGCGCGCGCGATACCGTCGATCAAGAGGGCGATGAGAATCGCCGGAAACGAAAGTTGGATGTCGGCGATACGCATTATGAACGAGTCGAGCGTGCCACCCAGGTAGCCGCTCAGCAGGCCCAAGCCGACGCCGAGAAACATCGCGAAGATCACCGAAAGAAACCCGACGAAGAGCGAGATGCGGGCGCCGTACATGATCGTCGACAGCAGGTCACGGCCCTGATCGTCGGTGCCGAGAAGGAACCGTGCGTCGCCTTCCGCGGTCCAGATCGGCGGGGTGAACGCATCGAGTAGATTGAGCGTTCTTAAATCGAACGGACTGTGTGGCGCGATCCACGGCGCGAAGACCGCGCCGATGAAGCAGGCGACCGTGATCGCCGCCGCCAGAATCGTCACCGGCGAGCGCTTGAAGCTGTAAAAGATGTCGCTGTCGAGCGCGCGATGCAGCACGCCGGGATGGGGCGCCGCGGAGGAACGGCGATCGGCGGTCGTCGTCGCCATCGATTGTCAATGCCCTCCGGAAACGCCTTTGTCGATCCGCAGGCGCGGATCGACGACGTAATACAGCAGGTCGACGATCAGATTGATCACCACGAAAAAGAACGCGATCAGGCAGAGGTACGCCGCCATCACCGGCACGTCGGCCACCGTCACCGACTGGATGAACAGCAAGCCCATTCCGGGCCACTGGAAAACGGTCTCGGTAATGATCGCGAAGGCGATGATGGCGCCGAGCTGGAGGCCGGTGATGGTGATCACCGGCACCAGCGTGTTCTTGAGCGCATGCCCGAAATGCACCGCGCGGTCGGCGAGACCGCGCGCGCGGGCGAACTTTATGTAGTCGGTGCGCAGCACCTCGAGCATCTCGGAGCGCACGAGCCGCATGATCAGCGTCATCTGGAAAAGGCCGAGCGTGATCGCCGGCAGGATTAGCGCCTTGAGGCCGCTTGCGGTCAAGAATCCGGTGGACCACCAGCCGATCTTGACCACGTCGCCGCGGCCGAACGACGGCAACCAGCCGAGCATGACCGAAAAAACGAGGATGAGCAGGATGCCGATGAGGAACGTCGGCAACGAGACGCCGATCAGCGACACCGTGAGGAAGAAGCGCGACAACCACGAGTCGCGGTGGAGTCCGGTATAGACGCCCATCGGCACGCCGGCGACCAGCGCGAAGAAGGCGGCGACCAGGCTGAGCTCGAGCGTCGCCGGAAGCCGCTCGACGATCAGCGCGTCGACCGGCCGCGCCAGGCGATACGATATGCCGAAATCGCCTTCGATCGCGTTGCCGATGAACCGCAGAAACTGCACGAAGAACGGACGGTCGAGGCCGAGCTCGGCGGCGATCCGCGCGCGATCCGCCTCGGTGAACTCCTGGCCGAGCATGATCGAGATCGGGTCGCCGACATAGGCGAACAACGAAAATGCGACGAAGCCGACCGCCAGCATCACGATGACGGATTGGACCAAACGACGGATAATGTAGGCGATCATGCGGGAACAGCCGGCGTTAACGTTCGGTTGGTCGTCATCCTAGCACACATGTCGGCCCGCACGACGATGCAGGTCGGTTGCGTCCGATCCGCGGCGATCGCCGCCCGGCGCCCCGTACCGCGCTTCGCCCCCGGGGCCCGGGCCCGGCCGCAATCAGCCAATCTTGACCCCGCCGGTCCGGACGCGATTGTCCGTAAATTGGACCAACTCAAAGTTGCTCCAGGCCGTCCGCGGGATCGCTTGATAGTGCAGCGCACCATGAGCAACCTGCGCGTGATGGATCTTAAGCGCCTCGACGATCATACTGGTGCGCATATTCTCATCGATCTCTGTCTTGATCTGGCCGACAAGGGCATCGAAACCTCCCGCCGCAGCGGGCCGGCTTGCTTGGTCAACAGACCTAGGGTCGTGACCGGCGCAAGTCAACGGGGATGTCCGCGCGCCCGGCGCGCCGCGGTCCGGCCAATCCGCATCAGAGGCGCGCCCTGCCGACGATTGACGGCGACTCCGCGAGTGGCCTACCACTAACAGGGAAACTGCGACTCCACCCATTCACGGGAGAACGGCCATGGTCGCGCGCGGCAATTCGCTCGCCAGCCGGGACATCGCTTCGCTAGTCCACCCCTACACCAATCTCAAGCTTCACGAGAGCGAAGGGCCCGTCGTCATCACCCGCGGCAAGGGCATCTACGTCTACGACGAGACCGGTAAGGAATACATAGAAGGCCTGGCGAGCCTATGGTGCGCATCGCTTGGATTCGACGAACAGCGCCTGGCCGCGGCGGCCTATGCGCAACTCAAGAAGCTGCCGACCTACCACATTTTCGCCAGCAAATCGCACGACACTGGCATCGAACTGGCGGAAAAACTGCTGGCCATGTCGCCGACGCCGATGTCGAAAGTATTCTTCGCCAGTTCCGGGTCGGAAGCCAACGACACGGCGATGAAACTGGTGTGGTACTACAACAACGCGCTCGGCCGTCCGAAGAAAAAGAAGATCGTCTCGCGCATGAAAGCCTATCACGGCGTGACGATCGCCGCGGCGAGCCTGACCGGCTTGCCGGCCAACCAGCGCGATTTCGATCTGCCGATCGCCGGCGTGGTCCACGCCGAATGCCCGCACCATTACGGCTACGCCGAGCCCGGCGAGAACGAGGAGCAGTACGCCAGCCGCTTGGCCGAGAATTTCGAAAAGCTGATCTTGCGGGAGGACCCGGCGACGGTGGCGGCATTCATCGCCGAGCCGATCATGGGCGCTGGCGGCGTGATCGTTCCGCCGGCGACGTATTTCGACAAGATCCAGCCGATCCTTAGGAAGTACGACATTCTATTCATCGTCGACGAGGTGATATGCGGGTTCTACCGCACCGGCAACCTTTGGGGCAGCCAGACCTTCGACCTCAAACCCGACATGGTGACGATGGCCAAGGCGATGTCGGCCGCCTATCTGCCGATCTCGGCCTTGATGATCTCCGAGCCGATCTGGCAAGCGATGGTCTCCGAGAGCCAAAAGATCGGCGTCTTCGGCCACGGCTACACCTATTCCGCGCATCCCGCCGCCGCGGCGGTGGCGCTGGAGACGCTCAAGATCTACGAGGAGCGCGACCTTCTCACCCATGTCCGGCGGATGGCGCCGCGCCTGCAGCAAGGCCTGCGGCGCTTCGCCAATCACCCGCTGGTGGGCGAGGTCCAGGGGATGGGGCTGCTGGGCGCCTTGCAGCTCGTCAAAACCAAGCAGCCCAAGCGATTTTTCGAAGCCACGCAGCCGGTAGCGCCGTTCATGGCCAAGCGGGCGCAAGAGCACGGGCTGATCGTCCGCGCATTGTTCGAAAACCGCATCGCGATGTGCCCGCCCCTGATCATCGACGAGGCGCAGATCGAGGAGGTACTTCGCCGCTTCGCCTTGGCCCTGGACGACACCTGGGCGATGGTCCAGGAAAAAGGCCTGGCGGCGGCCTGATCGCCCGGGTCCTCCACGACCCGACGCCGCCCCGTCGCGATCGACGAGGCCCTTCCGGCCGCCTGGCGCGCTGACTAGACTTGGACCCGTCAGCGGGGGATTTCGACTAGAGTGCGGCATTCCCGCGCGTGGACGGTGGGCGATGGACTACGACCGGCATTTTCGCGACGCTCTTGGCCGCCTCCAGGCCGAGGGACGCTACCGTGTGTTCGCCGATCTTGAGCGGCTGTGCGGCGCTTTTCCCCGCGCGCTTTGGCACTCGGGCGACGGCCCGGTCGAAGTCACGATTTGGTGTTCGAACGACTATCTCGGCATGGGTCAGCACCCAAAGGTAATCGCCGCCATGGAAGCGGCCTTGCGCGCGCACGGCGCTGGCGCCGGCGGCACGCGCAACATCTCGGGCACGAACCATTATCACGTGCTGCTCGAACGCGAACTCGCCGAACTTCACGGCAAGCCGGCCGCCCTCGTCTTCGGCTCCGGCTACGCGGCCAACGAGGCGGCGCTCAGCACGATCGGCAAGCTGCTGCCGCATGTCGCCATCTTCTCCGATGCGCGCAACCACGCTTCGATGATCGAGGGCATCCGCCATTGCGGGGCGGAAAAACACATCTTCGCGCATAACGA
Source organism: Alphaproteobacteria bacterium (assembly GCA_035250945.1). Taxonomy (GTDB): domain Bacteria; phylum Pseudomonadota; class Alphaproteobacteria; order CACIAM-22H2; family CACIAM-22H2; genus DATFES01. Next base: position 10,403 of record DATFES010000171.1, read on the forward strand.
CGTCGCCGATCTCGAGCGCCTGCTCCGGCGCGTCGACCGCGGCCGGCCGAAGTTGATCGCATTCGAGTCGGTATATTCGATGGACGGCGACGTCGCTCCGATCGCGGCGATTTGCGATCTCGCCGAGCGTTACGGGGCGCTCACCTATCTCGACGAAGTTCATGCGGTCGGACTCTACGGACCGCATGGCGCTGGCGTCGCCGAGCGCGACGGAGCGATGGATCGCATCGACGTCATTCAAGGGACGCTCGCCAAGGGCTTTGGCGTCGTCGGCGGCTATGTCGCGGGATCGGCGCCGTTGATCGACGCCGTCCGCAGCCACGCCGCGGGCTTTATTTTTTCAAGCGCGATGCCGCCTGCCGTCGCCGCGGGCGCGCTCGCCAGCGTGCGCCACCTGCGCACGAGCGGAGCCGAGCGGTCGCGGCTGCACGAGCGCGCGGAGCGCCTCAAACTCCGGCTCCGCGACGCCGGCCTGCCCTTGATGGCGTCGGCAAGCCACGTCGTGCCGCTCCTCGTCGGCGACGCGCGTGCATGCAAGGACGCCTCGGACGAGCTGCTACGCCGCCATCGCATCTACGTCCAGCCGATCAACTACCCGACCGTGCCGCGCGGCGCCGAGCGCCTGCGCATTACGCCGACCCCGCTGCACGACGACGCGGCGATCGATCGTCTGGTCGAGGCGCTCGTCGATGTGTGGGCGCGGCTTGCCTTGGCGCGGGCCGCGTAGGGAAGGAGG
>DATFES010000177.1:0-6357 GCA_035250945.1 Alphaproteobacteria bacterium
CAACGCCAGACTTGCACTGGCTACACTTAACTCGCGTGATCTGGACAACGACGGACAACGCCCTATCGTGGATTAGAGTCGCTGCCAACCGGATCATAGTTTTTCGGCTGGCGGCCCCTGGATTGGGAGAACCGTCATGGACATCAACTCGGTGCGAAAGTCCGTGGAAGAGGGGAATCGCAGGTTTGGCGTGGCAGCAAGCCGCAAGGACTACGCTAGCATGGCGGCGCTTTACACCGACGCGGCCAAAGTCATGCCGCCCGATGCGCCAATCGTCAGCGGTAGGAAGGCGATAGAGGAATTTTGGCGCACCGCATCGGCAACACTCGGGCTCACTGGCGTTACGCTCAAAACCCTGGACCTGGAGGCCACGGACGACACTGCCTGCGAGGTGGGTGAGGCTGACCTGACGCTCAGCTCCGGGAAAGCGAAGGTAAAGTATGTTGTTGTCTGGCATCTGGGCCACGACGGCCAGTGGCGCATACACCGCGACATCTGGAATAACGTTTCGACGGGATAGACCCGATGAGAGTGATCACGTAAACCGGCGTCGCTGCTACGAGCTGGGACGATGGACCCCGAGAAGGGTCCGGCGCCCCTATGACCGCGCCGTGTGGCCCGTGGCGCGCGTTGATTATCCCCGTTTGGCCCCCCCCGCCGTAGCAGCGACCGCGCCAGCACGGATAGGCGGGGCAGATATGGCCGATGTTACCCCACCTGTTACCCGCTCTGTTTCTTGGTTCATTCGCGAGGTGGAGTTATGACGTTGTGTGTTTGTTTAAATTTGGTGAGCCCGGTGGGGATCGAACCCACGACCCTCAAATATAGACTGGTGGTATACCTACGCAAGGCATTGATCGCATGAATACATCCGAGATACATGGCGAAATGTTACCGTCGGAGCTACCAAGGGGCTACAGAAGCGCCCGCCGCGGCGCATTTCGCGCGGCAAGCGCCTCGGTCCATTCGCCGCCGCCGTAGTAATCCGAAACCCGGACGGCCGGACGAAAATCGCACGCATCGTGCGCCGGCAACGTGATGCGCTCACCGCCCAGGCCGGCGGCGCGCCCACGGCGACGCAACGACTCTTGCTCGAAAGCATCATTGAGTATCGAGCGCGCCTCGAATTGTTGGCGACGCACATAGCGACCAGCGACGAAGTCGCCGCATGGCACCATGAGACACACGCCCAGCGGCCCGCCATCGTGATCCGCGCCATCGGCCAACTTGAGACAAGCTTGCCGCTGCGCCAATTGTCGCCCGACGAGCCGCAAGCCGCGTTCATTACGGCAAATCCCGATGTCGTCATTACAAGGCCCGATGGCTCGCACAACGGAGCGCGCGCTCGACTGGCCGCCGCCGTGGGCGATGCCGGTCAACGGACCCGAGGATTTGCGATGACTCTATGCGGCCGGCAAGGCCCTGCGCGGTCGCGAATGTGCACGAGCCGCACGCCGCGACCGATGGGAATTTCCCTCGCCCGTCGTCATTAGCATCAACCCGAGTGCTTTTGTGACCTTCAGGATGGTGCCAAGTTCAGGGTTGCCCTCGCTGGATAGCGCTTTGTAAAGGCTTTCGCGGCTTAGTTTCGCATCGCGTGCAATGCTTGCCATTCCCTTGGCGCGCGCGACAACGCCGAATGCGTCCGCCACGAATGCGGCATCGCCCGTCTCGAGCGCGGCGTTGATATATTCGGCGATCGCCTCGTCGCTATCGAGAAATTCGGCGGGATCAAAAGGTCGTGTTTTGATTGCCATGGTCATACCTCCTCGGCCAGTTCTTTCGCTCGGCGAATGTCGCGCCTTTGTGTTGATTTATCGCCTCCGCATAGCAGGACGATCAGTTCGCGTTTGCGCGTCACGAAATAGACACGATAACCAGGGCCAAAATCGATCCGTATTTCCGAGACGCCCTCGCCCAATGAATCGACGTCTCCCAAATTGCCAAGCGCCGCTCGTTGGATTCTGGCGACTATGCGAGCCTTGGCGCGCGCGTCGGCCAGACCTTGCAACCATTCGGCAAATTCGTCGGTCTGGCGGACTTCGTACACGTACCTATTTGTATCCTATAGGATACTGAAATGCAAGTAAGTATTTTCGGGCGGTCACGGTACTTTGAATGGCAGTTATGCGCTTACGTCGCCCCGAGCGTTGCCCTGACCTAGAAATCACTTTAAGTACTTCTGTCAAGTGCTGGTGAGCCCGGTGGGGATCGAACCCACGACCCTCTGATTAAAAGTCAGATGCTCTACCGCTGAGCTACGGGCTCCAAGCGGCCCACGCGCACAAACGCCGACGCGGCCGCAAGAATGGCGGCGAAGCTAGGGCGACGCGGGCGCCCGGTCAATGCCGCAAAAATCGCCTGTTCGCGCTAGGGCAGGTATACCCAAACCGGGAGATACCCCGCCGCCTGAAGCTCCTCGAACAGTTCGAGAATCGGAAACGCCGCCAAGAAGACCAGGGCGTCACGAAAGGTCAGTAGTATCAGCCGCGGTTGCGCCTCGATGCGATCGACGTCGCGCCACAAGCGGAAATCCGGCACCCAGCGCGGAACATGGGCGCAATAGTCGGCGAAAGATGCGCCGAACTGCCCGGCGAGGTACGCCTCCTCCTTGCGGACGACAAGGGCGAAAATCACCACGCACGCCGCGCCGAAAATCGCGCCGATCACCAAGCTCCCGGCACACAACCCTACCCCAGCCGCACCGATGGCGGAGAACAAATACAGAGGATTGCGGACAACCGAATACGGCCCATGACGGACCAGCTGGCGCTTCTTCTTCCCGCCGAGATAGAGCGCGCACCAGGTGCGGCCAAGAATGCAGACGACGATCAGCGTCAGACCGATCCACTCGATCGACAGATGCGCCGGCCCGTCGATGGTCCATAGCGATTGCGTGAACAGCAGCGCCAGGATCGGCAATACGAGACTGGCGCCGACGACGCGCTTTCTCCGGTGCTGAACCGCCGACAGATCGAAGTCTTGCGCCGAAGTCATGCCGCCCGCCGATTCAGATGGGATTGCGCGCGCCCCAGCCGGTCGAAGCGCCCTCGCCGCCGCTGGCCTGCGAGGGTTGGCCGACGACGCGGGCGACCTGGGCGGCGACGCGCGGGCTGACGAACGAGGTGATGTCGCCGCCCAAACGCGCGATCTCCTTGACGAAGCGCGAGGAGATGAACTGGTTGGTCTCCGACGCCATCAAGAACACGGTTTCGATCTGCGGCGTCAGACGGCGGTTCATGCCCGCCATCTGAAACTCGTACTCGAAGTCCGAAACCGCGCGCAGGCCGCGGACGATGACATTCGCCCCGGCTTGGGCGGCGAACTTGACCAGCAGCGTGTCGAACGGCCGCACCTCGACGCGGTCGCCGATGCGGTGATTGTTGGCTTTGATCTCCTCCTTGACCAGGGCGACCCGCTCGGCGAGCTGGAACAGCGGTCCTTTGCCGGCGTTGACAGCGACGCCGACGATGAGGCGGTCGACGAGGCCGACGGCGCGCAAAATAATGTCCATGTGGCCGTTGGTCACCGGATCGAACGTGCCCGGATAGACCCCGATACGCGCCGCGCCCAATTCGCCCCCCTATTTGCCGCCGGCGCCGCTGGCGCCCGCTCCGGCATCGTCTTCCTCGCCGAGCCGCGTCACCGAGACGACGCGCTCCCCCTCCTCGACCTTGAATAGCGTGACACCTTGCGTCTTTCGGCCGGCGATACGGATATCGTTGACCGGCGTGCGAATGAGCTGGCCGGAATTGGTCACCAACATGATCTGGTCTTTGTCGCGCACCGGAAACGACGCCACCACCTTGCCATTGCGCTCGGTAGTCTCGATGTTGGCGATGCCCTGGCCGCCGCGTCCGGTGACGCGATATTCATATGCCGAGGTACGCTTGCCGTAGCCCTTGGAGGTAACCGAAAGCAGGAATTCCTCGTGCCGCTCCATCTCGATGTAGCGTTCCTCGGATAAGGTGATCTGGGCGATCGGCGTGCCTGGCGCCTCGGTGTCCGGCGCCTCGGTGTCCGGCGCTTCCGTCTCCGGCGCCTCCGCCTCGACGCCCTCGCCGTTGCCACGCCGCGCCTTCGACATGCGAAGATAGGCGTCGCGCTCCTCGACCGCGAAATCGGCGTGGCGGAGCATCGACATCGAAATCACTTCATCTCCCTTGGCGAGCTTGATGCCGCGCACGCCGGTCGAGGTGCGGCCGCTGAACACGCGCACCTCGCCGACGTGGAAACGGATGCACTTGCCGCCGCGCGAAGCGAGCAGGACGTCTTGCGCTTCGGTGCAGGTCTCGACGCCGATCAGCCACTCGCCCTTGTCGAGCTTCATGGCGATCTTGCCGTTCGCCTTGATGTTGAGGAAGTCGGAAAGCGAATTGCGTCGCACGTTGCCCGTCGATGTGGCGAACATGAGGTGGAGATCCGTCCACTTCGACTGGTCTTGCGGCAGTGGCATGACCGTCGAGATGGTCTCGCCCTCGGCCAGCGGCAGAACGTTGATCATCGCCTTGCCGCGCGCCTGCGGGGTGCCGAGCGGCAGCCGGTAGACCTTGAGCTGGTAGACGATTCCGCGCGAGGAGAAAAACAGCACCGGCACATGCGTGTTGGCCACGAAGACCTGGCTAACGAAATCCTCCTCCCGCGTCGCCATGCCCGACCGGCCGCGGCCGCCGCGGCGCTGCGCGCGATACGTCGACAGCGGTACCCGCTTGATGTAACCGCCATGGGTGACGGTGACGACCATGTCCTCGGGATGGATCAGGTCTTCGATATCCTGCTCGAACTCGCCTTCCTCGAGCGTCGTGCGCCGTTGGTCGCCGAACTCCTCCTTCATCTTGACGAGCTCATCGCGCATGATGGCGTAAAGCCGCTTTTTCGAGCCGAGGATGTCGATCAGGTCGGCAATATTCGCGGTGAGCGACTTGAGGTCCTGGCCGATCTTGTCGCGCTCAAGGCCGGTCAGGCGTTGCAGCCGCAGATCGAGGATCGCCTTCGCCTGCTCCTCGGAAAGCTGATAGGCGCCGTCGACCACGCCCCGCCCCGGCTCGTTGATGAGTCCGATATAGGCAGCGATGTCCTTTACCGGCCACGGCTTCTCCATCAGGCCGGCGCGCGCCGCACCGGGATCGGGCGCCTGACGAATGATTTCGATCACCGGGTCGAGGTTGACGACGGCGAGCGCCAAGCCGATCAGGATGTGCGCCTTCTTGCGCGCCTCGCGAAGCTCGAAACGGGTGCGTCGCGTGATCACCTCGTCGCGAAACGCGATGAAGGCGGCGATCACTTCGCGCAGGCCCATCAATTCGGGTCGCCCGCCGTTGAGCGCCAACATGTTGACGCCAAAGCTGGTCTGCAGCGGTGTGTAGCGATAGAGCTGGTTCAGCACCACCTCGGGATTGACGTCGCGCTTGATCTCGACCACGACGCGCACGCCCTCGCGGTCGCTCTCGTCGCGCAGATCGCCGATGCCGTCGACCAGCCGGTCCCGCGCCACCTCGGCGATGCGCTCGATGAGGCGCGCCTTGTTGACTTGATAAGGAATCTCGCTGACGACGATGGCGATGCGATCCTTGCGCAGCTCCTCGACGGCGGCGCGGCCGCGCATGATGATCGAGCCGCGGCCGATCCTGTAGATCTCGCGAAGACTGGATTTGCCGAGCACGATGCCGCCGGTCGGAAAATCCGGCCCCGGCACCAGTGTGATCAATTCGTCGATGGTGACGTCCGGATTGTCGATAAAGGCGCAACAGGCGTCGATCACTTCGGCCAGGTTGTGCGTCGGTATGTTGGTCGCCATGCCGACGGCGATACCGTTGGCGCCGTTGACCAGCAGATTCGGATAGATCGCCGGCAGTACGCTCGGCTCCTGCGAGCTGTCGTCGTAATTGGGCTGGAAGTCGACGGTCTCCTTGTCGATGTCGGAGAGAAGCGATGCCGCCGCCTTGTCCAGCCGCGCCTCGGTATAGCGCATCGCCGCCGGGGGATCGCCGTCCATCGAGCCGAAATTCCCCTGGCCGTCGATCAGGGGCAAGCGCATGGAAAACTCCTGCGCCATGCGGACCATCGCATCGTAAATCGCCGCGTCGCCATGCGGGTGGTACTTGCCCATCACGTCGCCGACCACGCGCGCCGATTTGCGGTACGGCCGGTTCCAATCGTACCCAGCCTCGTTCATCGCGAAAAGAATCCGCCGGTGCACCGGCTTCAGACCGTCGCGCACGTCGGGGAGCGCGCGCGCCACGATCACGCTCATGGCGTAATCGAGGTAGGAGCGCTTCATCTCCTCCTCGATCGTGATCGGCGCGATGTCGTATGGCTTTGGCGAGGTAGCCTGGGTCAAGCGAGGTCGGTCCGGTG
>DATFES010000182.1:0-4972 GCA_035250945.1 Alphaproteobacteria bacterium
TCGCGGCCCGTCGCCTCACCCGTTACGAAGGCGCGGAGTATATCGCGATCGAAGTTGCCATCCGCCCGGCCGGGCGTTCGGGGACTGCGACCGCCATCCTGTTCGTGCCGCAGCCGGGACACGTGCAGGTTGGCGCTGGCGATTGGGATTTCGATGCGTGGCGGCGCCGGCACAAGCGGCGCTTTCTCGCAAAGCTAGGCGCCGCGCCGCGCGCCCCGCGGGCTCGCGTTTAGTCGTTCGATCGGAACTCGAAATCTTGGCGCTTCAATTCGCGGCGACCCGCGCTCCCGCCGCTGCCTCGTCGGGGCTGAGCATCAGGCAGCTCAGCTTCTTGCGCTTGAGCGCCTTGCACGCCTCGGCTGCATCGCGCTGCGACAGGCCGATATAGCGCGCACGATAGATCGTCTTTTGGCGCGAGACTTGCGGCGCGATCGACACGGCGCCGTCCCGGAGCGGCGTCGGGGCCAGCTTGAGGGCCTGTTCGGTGGCGCGCTCGGCCGACTCGCGAACCGAGAAGGCGCCGATCTGAATGCCCCAACCAGAGGCGGTCGCCGGCGCGGGAGCAGGAGGGCGCCGAAATGTCGTCGCCGCGGCGGCGCTGGTCGTCATCGGGCGCGGATCGTCGGGCAAGAACCGCACCGTCGGCCGCGGTTCGGCAAGCGAGGATCCGAACGCATCGGCGAGGCTTGCGGAGCTCGCGGCGGCCGGGCTTGGCGTCGCTGCGTTCGCGCTGGAAATGATCGACAGCGACGACGGGAACGTCGGGCTCGAAGCGTAGCGGACGCGCGGCAGGCCTTGCACGCGGGCGAACGAGGCGTCCATGATGCGCGCCATCTGCTGGTCGCGAGCCGACGCCGAAGTTCCGCCCATCACCACGCCGATCAGTCGATGGTCATGGCGCACGGCCGAGGCGGCGAGATTGTAGCCCGAGGCGCGGGTAAACCCTGTCTTGAGGCCGTCGGCGCCCTCGTAACGCGTCATCCAACGATTATGATTGGCGTGCGTGAAGCCGCCGTAATTGAAGTCGGCGGTGGAGAAGTAGCCATAATAATGCGGAAACCGTTTGATCAGCGCGCGGGCGAGCAACGCCATGTCGTGCGCCGTCGTCACCTGCTCGGAATCGGGCAGGCCAGAGGCGTTGGTGAAGGTGGTTCGGTTCATCCCGATCCGGCGCGCCTGCTGCGTCATCAAGCGCCCGAAGCGGTCTTCGCTGCCGGCGAGCGCTTCCGCCGCGACCACCGCGGCGTCATTGGCCGATTTGGTGATCAGCGCAAGGATCACGTCGCGTACCGTAACCAGGTCGCCCTCGTCGAGCCCAAGTCTGGTCGGCGACTGGTGCGCCGCCACCGCAGAAACCGGAAGACGCTGGCTGAGCTTGAGCCGCCCGGTATCGAGCGCCTCGAAGATCATGTACAGGGTCATCATCTTGGTGAGCGATGCTGGTCGGCGCGTCGCTTCGGCATCCTCGGCATGAAGGATCGTGCCGGTCTCCGCTTCGATGACGATGGTTGCGTAACGCTTACCATCGATCCGCGGCTGCGCCTTGCGCTTGGCGTCGACGCTGGTTGGCAACGCTAGAAAGACCGCCGCCGTGAGAGCCAAAACCGGCAGCGCCCGCAACCCGCGGGCCATCGACGCCGAACGGCTCCATATCGACCTCGTATCGATCCCCCAAACCCTTGTCACGGCGGCTTTTTCCCCTCCCAGCGAAGCCAATTAAGCAAGCTTACGCCATGCGACTCGGAGTGTCTAGGCAAAGCTTCATGATTCCATCATCTTAGGGCCTAAATTTGCGTTAACGTCGCGAAGTTACTTGCATCTGCCGGGGCCGATTGGTCGCCGGTAGCGCAACGGCGAGGACCATGATCGATCGATCGACGGGCAATATCGCCGAACGTTCCGGCGTTATCGTCATCGAATGCGACGCTGGCAGATTGCAGGAGAAACGCGGGTGGTCGAGGCGAGAAATCGGGACGGAGCTTGCTCGATGCGGCAAAATCGACGACTGATCGCCGCGCTGCTGATCGGCGTCTCCGCCTGCACCTATGAAGGCGGCGTCGAGAATCCCATTTCGCGCAAATTCACTTGGTTCAGCTATCTGGCCGGCGACGATATCAAAGCCAATTGCCGTCCCGGCGAGCCGGCCCGCTATCGGCTGGTCTACAACGCGGTATGGGACGAGCAGGTGCGGGCATATGACTTGCGGCGTAGCGCGACCGGCACCGGTGCGGTCCTATTTTCCCATGTCTTCGGCGGCGGCGGTTCGGTGGCGTCGGTCGACCTGCGCGATCTGACTGCACCATGGCGTGGCGAAACGGCCGACAAACGGCTCGATGAAGCGGCATATATCGAGCTGGTGCGCGGCATCGAGGCGAGTGGTTTCGGCGCCGCGCCGCCGGTGGGCGCAAGGCTGCCGTCGTGGGCGTTTTATTGGGTGGCCAGCGCCTGCGCGGACGGGCGGTTTCACTTCAATGCCTGGCGCCATCCCTCCGATCGGTTCGCCGGCATTAAATTCGACCGCCTGCTGTTTAGCCATGACGCGACCGGCGTTCCGGTCAACCCTCCGCGAGCAATTGACGCTGCGCAAGCGAGCATGAAGGCAGGGCGTCCGGACCCTACCGATACCACCGACTTCGAACTCAGGGTCGGCCGTGAAGGGCTCACCGACCGCCTGACCTTGTTTTGAGCAATATTCCCGCCTAAGTGCCTTATCGCACTGCGATATTGCAATGCACAAAAAATTGCTTGACATCGTTGGCAACAAACCTAAATATGCCATTGCTGCGTTGCAGCATGAAGCTGGAACGCACAGAACCAAATCAGTCGGCGGGGCGGGGCGGTCGCTTGCTACACCACCTCCCCCTGAAGTGACGCAACGCTCCGCCGTGCTTTTGGATACCCACAGACCCGCCGCCTACGCCCCAACCCCCGGCCTGCGGCACCATTGAGGAGTTTGAACCATGAGCAAGATGAAGACCGGCAAAGAGACGATCGAGACATTCGCCGTCGGCGCCGATTTCGCCCAGAAGGGCTACGACCGCGTCCTCGGCGCGACCAAGGAGCAGGTCGAGAAGGCGAGCGCGCAGGCGTTCAAGACCTACGAAGAGATGTCCAAGTTCTCGAAGGAGAACCTCGACGCCTATGTGGCGGCTTCGACGGTCCTCGCCAAGGGCTTCGAGTCGGTGAGCAAGGCGTGGTTCGCCTTCGCGCAGGAGTCGATGGAGAACAGCGCCCAAGCGGCGAAGGCCCTGATGGGCGTCAAGACGCTGCGTGAGGCGGTCGACCTCCAGACCGATCTCGCCAAGTCGAACTTCGACAAGTTCATCGCCGAGAGCACCAAGCTGTCGGAGATGTCGGTCAAGGTCGCCAACGAGGCTTTCGAGCCGATCAACGCCCGCGTCAATGTCGCGGTCGAGAAGCTGCTCAAGCCCGTCGCCGCCTAACTCGATGGCGCCAACGGCGCCGTCTAGATCGAGGGCCCGGTGGCATGCGCCAGCGGGCCCTTTTTCTTTGCCCGCAGCGTCGCGCGTCGCGACCGCCGCCCCCCTTTCCCGGATGGGCGAAAATCCAATATCATTGGCATGTTTCGGTCACGATTTGCGCAGGACAACGGCTAGATCGGACGATGAGCGACGTCGAGAAGCGTAACGGCGACGGTCCCGGCCATGGCGCCGGGACGGTGGTCCAGACGCGGACCAAGACCAAGAAGCCGTCGATGTACAAAGTGCTCATGCTTAACGACGACTACACGCCGATGGAGTTCGTGGTTCACGTGCTGGAGCGCTTCTTCGGCAAGACGCGGGAGGAAGCGACGCAGATCATGCTGCACGTGCATCGCCGCGGTGTCGGCGTGTGCGGCGTATACACTTACGAGGTCGCCGAGACCAAGGTTACCCAGGTGACGGAATTTGCGCGGCGCAACCAGCACCCATTGCGCTGCACGCTGGAGAAGGAATAGCCGGGGGCGGAACAGCGGCAGGAACCGACGGTCGTGCTAGAATAGGACGACGGGTCGGGTGGATGAAGGAGCACCAGGACGCATGCTGTCGCGCAATCTCGAACAGACCCTCCACCGAGCTCTGGCGCACGCCAACGAGCGGCAGCACGAATACGCCACCCTCGAGCACCTGCTGCTTGCCCTGGTCGAGGACCAGGACGCGATCGCCGTGCTGCGCGCCTGCGGCGTCGAATTCGACCGCCTGCGCAAGGACATCGTCCAATACCTCGACAATGAGCTGGCCGGGCTGGTGACCAACCGGGGCGGCGAGGCGAAGCCGACCGCCGGGTTCCAGCGGGTCCTGCAGCGGGCGGCGATCCATGTCCAATCGTCGGGCCGCGAGGAAGTGACCGGCGCCAACGTACTGGTGGCGATGTTCTCCGAGCGCGAGTCGCACGCCGTCTACTTCCTGCAAGAGCAGGACATGTCGCGGCTCGATGCCGTGAATTACATCTCGCACGGCGTCGCCAAGGTGCCGGGACGCGCCGAGACGCGCCGCGTGCGCGGCGCCGAGGAGGAGCCGAGCTCAAGCTCGTCCTCCGAGCGCGGCGGGAGGCGCGGTCAAGAGGCGCTGGCGACTTACTGCGTCAATTTGAACAAGAAAGCGGCAAGCGGCCGCATCGATCCGCTGATCGGCCGCGAGCCCGAGGTCGAGCGGACCATCCAGATCCTCTGCCGGCGTTACAAGAACAATCCGCTCTATGTCGGCGATCCCGGCGTCGGCAAGACGGCGATCGCCGAGGGGCTGGCGCGCAAGATTGTCCGCGGTGAGGTGCCGGAGGTGCTCGAGAACTGCGTCATCTACGCCCTCGACATGGGCACGCTGCTGGCCGGCACGCGCTACCGCGGCGATTTCGAGGAGCGGCTGAAGGCGGTGCTTGCCGAGCTCGACGCGCAAGAGGGTGCGATCCTTTTCATCGACGAAATCCACACTGTGATCGGCGCCGGCGCCACCTCGGGCGGCTCGATGGATGT
>DATFES010000197.1:0-5129 GCA_035250945.1 Alphaproteobacteria bacterium
CTCCGGGCCGGGCAGGCCGAATGCTTTGCGCATCGGTCGCGACAGCCACGGATCGAGGACGGGCTCGGGCGGCCAGGTTCCTTCGTTGAGCCCGCCCAAGATCATCAAGTCGGCTTTGATCAGCCGCGCCTCGAGAAGTCCGAGTATGGCGAGCCGCGGATGGCGCCCGAAGCGCGGCCGAACCACACGTCCGCCCAGCGCGGCGAGGAAGAATGCCGGATATGCCGCACCCGGAACCGACGGAAAATCTCCCGTCGCCGCCGCGAACTCGGCGACGAATTCGGCTGCGGCTTCGCCTGCGTCATGCGCCCATAGACGGCTCGCTCCCGGCGAATCGTTGCTCTGCGCCAGCCATTCGGCGAAATCGACGTGTGCGCGCAAGACCGCTCCAGGTGGGCCATTCAAGGCGAGCAGCCGGGCGAACGGTGCTGCTTGACGCGCCAGCTCGGCGACCAGATCGCGGAGTTCGCCCCGATGATGCTCGGCCGGCAGCGCGGCGAGCGCCGCATCGAGTCCTTCGAAGCCGGGGGCCGGCCGCGGTCCGCGAAGCACCGCGGTTTCGATCCGGCGCACCAGCGCGCGAAAGGCGCCGGGCGCCCGTCCGCCGGCGGCAAGCGGATGTTTGAGACAGGCGAGAAATGCGACCGGCGCCGCAGCGCTCGCGATCAATTCGGCGACCAGCCGCAAGAACGCCAGCGGAGGCGTCTCTGACAGCCTGCACCCGGCCGAATCGTCGATGGCGATTCCAAATCGCGCCAGCTCGACGGCGACGCGACGCGCCAGGATTCGGTCCGGCGTCACCAGCGCCGCCGTCCGTCCCGGCGTCTCGAGCGCTTGGCGCATCAATAGCGCGATGGTCGACGCCTCGGCTTGAGGACTCGTGCAGACGATGCGCTGGAGGCCATGGGTTGCGGAGGCGTCGATGGCGACTCCGTCGCGCCAAGCATCGGTCGTCGCCGCCGGCCGCATGGCCTCGCCAAGCAGCCGTGCACGTGCGTGCGCGGCGGCGCTTGGTGCGGCGCCCGGCCAATCGGCGACGTCTTCGCGCGTCGCGCCGAGCCGGTTCAGGAGCTGCGCCATGCCGAATTGCGGGTGCGTGTCGTCGAGTTCCGCCCAGCTGGCGTCGTCGAGCTCGCGATCGAGTCCGGGCAGGACGACGGCCCCTTGCGGCAGCCGCGCGACGACCGCGAGCAATTCGGCCGTCGCGGGAATCGTTCCCGTCGAGCCGGCGGCGATGACCGGCTCGCGCGGTGGGCGTCTTGTCCACTGCCGCGCCAGCATGGCGAGCGCCCGGTCGCGCCGCTCCGCCGGATCGATCGCTCCCTCCTGCTTCAACACGCGCGGCCACGCGCCCGTCAGAATCGAAAGAAAATCCAGCGTCTGCTGCCAGTGCCGCGCGTATTCGTCAGGCGCCAGCTTCTTCAGGGCCGAGAAATCCAGCCTTTCGGTCTGCACCTGATCGAGAAACCGCGCCAATTCGCCGGCCAACGCGACCGCTAGGTCGGGCCGCGACGCGACGTATCCCGGCATACGCAGAACGGCGCGCGCCAGCATGAACCGGCGGCGCAGATCGGGAATCGCCGGCGGCAGATCGGCTGCTTCCGGCATCTCGTCGGCCAGCAACAATTCATCGTCGTCGACATCGCCCAGCGGCGACAGGCGCGGTAGAAGCAGTGGCCGATCCGGCGATAGAAGCAGAAACGCCTCGCGCAGCGATCGCACCGCGCGCCGCGTCGGCAGCAGGATGGTCATCCGCGACAGCGCAAGCGGATCGGCGCCTGCCTGTTCCAGCACGCGGCGGGCGAGCGCCGGAAGGAACGGTACTCCCGGGGCGATCGTAAAAATCTGCATCGGCCGGCGCTTCATGTCTCATCGCGGGCCGGACGCACCGGACCCAGTTCCGCTTCGGCGATGGCGAGACCCTCGGGCGCTCCGACATGGAACCACCGGCCATCATGCAGCAAGCCGAATAGACGGCCCTCGGCGAGCGCGCGATCCCACACGACGTTGAGCGAGAACGCGCCATTGGGGGCGTGCCGGAGCAACCGCGGATGGAGGATATGGACGCCAGCATAAACGTAGGGCGCGATCTCGCGCTCCCGCCGGCGCCGTAGCCGGCCGTCAGCGTTGCAAAAGAAGTCGCCCAGTCCTTCGTAGCCGAAGGCGGTCGCGCCGGAGTTGATCAGCAGCAGTGCGTCCATATCCGTCTCGTTCCAGGCGCGCGCCATTCGGACCAGCGTCGGCATGCGCCCGTCGAGCCACAAATTGTCGGCATTGGCGACGAAGAAGGGCGCCGCGCCCAAATGCGGCAGCGCATTCCTCACGCCGCCTCCCGTCTCGAGCAGGTCGCTTTCCGGCGACAAGACGATCGGCGGCCGCGTTCGCCCGCCCAGATGGGATTCCATCTGGCCGCGATGATGATGCACATTCACCACGACGCGCTCGATGCCGTAGGCCTCGAAGCGGTCGAGCACGCGATCGACCAGCGTCCGGCCGGCGACGCGCACCAGCGGCTTGGGTACCGTCTCGGTATAGGGCCGCATGCGTTTTCCCAGGCCCGCGGCAAGCACCATCGCGACCCTCGGCCAGCCCGCCTCCATCACCGCGGCCTCGCCAAGGGCGCGCGACGCAGTGGTCGCGGGACGTGGCGATCGAACCAGCCGCGCACCGCGGCGAGCGCAGGGTGCGCCAGATCGCCCTCAAGCAGCCGCCAGACGCGCGGAATATGCGCCAGATATTGCGACTTGGCGTCGCGCGCCATGAGTCGGGTAAAGATGCCGATGATCTTGGCGTTGCGTTGGCCGCCGAGAATGGCGTAACTCGCCGCAAAAACATCGCGGTCGAGTTCCGGAAACGCGGACAGATAGCGCTCGATCATTGACGCCTGAAGTCGCCGCGCGATGTCGCGCCGCGCGTCTTCGAGCAGCGAGACGAGATCGTAGGCGATTGGCCCGATCACGGCGTCCTGAAAGTCAAGTAGGCCGCACGCCGCCACGCCCTCGCGACGCGCCAGCCACATGAGATTGTCGACGTGATAGTCGCGCAGCACCAGCGTGTCGGGCGCCAAGCGCGCGACCGGCAGGGCGGCGCGCCAGGTTTCGAGATACTCTTGCCGCGCCTCCGCCGCGGTTGGTCGGCCGGTCACTTCGGGCAGGAACCAGTCGGTAAGCAGCGCCGCCTCCGCCAAGAGCCGCGCGTCGTCATAATCCGGCAACTCCGGCGCGACAGCGTCGCTCGTGCGGTGGAGACCGATCAGGAGATCGACCGCGCGGGCGTAGAGCGCGTATTCGTCCTCGCCCGCCGCAAGCCGCCGGGTGTACGTCTCGTCGCCGAAATCTTCGAGCAGCAGAAGCCCGTTCGTCTCGTCGGCGTCGAGAATCTCCGGCGCGCTGTACCCGAGCCGGCGCAGGTGGCGGGCGACGGAGAGAAAGGGACGCACATCTTCCTGCGGCGGGGCGGCGTCCATCAGCACGGCGCGGCGCGCGCCGTCGACGAGCCGATAGTATTTACGGAACGATGCGTCGCCGGCGAGCGATTGCAGGGCGGTCGCCGTCCAGCGATTGCGCGCGAGGAAAGACGCCACGGCGTCCTGGCGCGGCGCGGCGAACGCCGATAGGCCGCGCGAGGCCGCCGGCTCATCCATTGGCGAGCGCTTCGGCAAGCCGTCGGCCGCGTTCGCCATGGCCCGCGACGCGGACCCGGCGGGAGTTCGCAGAACGGCCGGACAACAGCGCGACATCGAGCCGCTCGACGGGCAGCAGCGGCCCCAATCGCTCCGGCCATTCGATCAGCGTGATCGCTTCGGCGAGGGCCTCCTCCAAGCCGATTTCCCAGGCATCTTCGGGATCGACCAGACGGTAAAGGTCGAAATGCCACACCGGCGCGGTGGGCAGCTCGTAGACTTGCACCAGCGTGAACGTCGGACTCGGTACCTCGAGCGCCGATTCATCGCCCGCGCGCGCGCGAATGAAGGCACGGGCGAACGCCGTCTTACCCGCGCCAAGCCCGCCCGAAACGGCGATTACGTCGCCGACCCGCGCGACCGCGGCGAGTCGGCGCGCCAACGCTTCCGTCGCGACAAGATCGGGGAGTTCGGATTCGCGGACGGGATCGATCGACGAAGACGCAATCTGGGGCATCGTCCGCACTTTGTATCCGCACCACCGGCACGCCGCAACGAGCGGCTTGGCCCCTGCCAACAAAAGGTTGATCGGCCAACGGCCTGCCGCCATCTTATCGCGCCATCGTGGGGCGCGAGTCGCCCGCTTGCGGAGTCGCCATGGTCGAGATCGACAGGACCGACGTCGCCATAATCGGCGCAGGGCCGGTGGGCCTGTTCGCCGTGTTCGAATGCGGCATGCTCAACATGCGTGCGCAGGTGATCGATGCGCTCGATGTCGTCGGCGGCCAATGCGTAGCGCTCTATCCCGAGAAGCCGATTTACGACATCCCCGGCTATCCGCGAATCGGCGCCGCCGAACTCATCGAGCGTTTGGCCGAGCAGGCGGCGCCCTTCGCGCCGGCCTACCATCTTGGGCAGCGCGTCGATGGGTTGGCGCGCGCGGGCGAGGACTGGCGGCTAACCACATCCAATGGTTCGCTGCTCCGCGCGCGCGCGATCGTCATCGCCGCCGGCGTCGGCGCTTTCGGCCCCAACCGGCCGCCGCTTGCCCGGCTCGCCGAGTTCGAGGGTAAAAGCGTGTTCTACGTCGTCACCAAGCGCGAAGATTTCCGCGGCAAGCGCGTGGTCATCGCCGGTGGCGGCGATTCGGCGATCGATTGGACCTTGTCGCTGGTCGACGTCGCGGCGCGGGTGATGGTGGTGCATCGTCGCGATAAGTTCCGCGCCGCGCCCGAGAACGTCCGCAAGGTCCACGAACTGGCCGCCTCGGGCAAGCTCGATCTGGTGATTCCCTACCAGCTCGAAGGACTCGAGGGCGCCTCGGGTAAGCTCGACGGGGTGATCGTCAAGGATCTCGACGGAGCGACCAAGCCTCTACCGGCGGATGCGTTACTTGCCTTCTTCGGGCTGGCGATGAATCTCGGGCCGATCGCCTCGTGGGGTCTCAACCTTGAGCGCAATCACGTCATGGTCGACCCGGCGACCTGCGCCACATCGGCGCCCGGGA
>DATFES010000201.1:0-7518 GCA_035250945.1 Alphaproteobacteria bacterium
GCCGGAGCGGGTGGCAGTCTACGCGCCGGCGTGACGGAGAATCCGGTGCGGTTGACCCGCTCGGTCCGCGCGGCACTCACCCGTGTCACATCCGGCGGAGCCGCCGTCTATGTCTGGCCCGGCGGCGGCATCACCTACATGGTCGACGTTACGAGCATGCCCGACAACTCGTTCGGCTACGTGCCGACGCCGGCCATCGTCGGGCCGATAGAGTTCACCTTGTGTCTTGACGATTATCGCGCGCTCGGCGGGCACGTCGATCACGTGCGGCGCTTGCCTGAGATCGCGCGTCAACCGCGGATCAAGCGCGCGCCCTGGCCGCCGGACAATCCGTGGCCGATGACGTCGCCACGAAAGCGCGACGCGTCATGAACGCCGCGCGGATGGATCGGCGAGGCGCGCGGGCGGCTATTCTCCCGGATGGGCGGCGCTTGCATCTGCAGCACGGGCCGATCGACTTGGTCATCGAGGGGTTCGGCCCGCCGGGCGAAATCGCCGCCGCCTATAGGCAGGCGCGGGACACGTTCGCCGACGTTTTGCCCGCGCTCGTCGCCGAGCTGTCATTGCTGCGGACGCCGCTTGGCCCGGCGTATCCCGGCGCAGAAGGGCCGGTGGCGCGACGGATGATCGCGGCATGCTGGCCATACCGCGCCCGCTTCATCACACCGATGGCGGCGGTCGCCGGCGCGGTGGCCGACCATGTCCTGGCGCGAATGCTCGCCGGCCGCGCGCTCGAGCGCGCCTATGTGAATAATGGCGGCGACATCGCCGTTCATCTGGCTTCCGGCGCGACCCTGACGTGCGGGTTGATCTCCGACCTTGCGGCGCCGGCGATCGACGGCACGATCGCATTGACGCACGTGATGCCGGTGCGCGGCATCGCTACGTCGGGCTGGCGACCGAAGGGCAGGGGCGGCCGCAGCTTCTCTTTCGGCATCGCCGACGCCGTCACCGTTCTTGCGGCCGACGCCGCCGCCGCCGACGCCGCGGCGACCGTCGTCGCCAACGCCGTCGATCTGCCCGATCATCCGGCGATTGGGCGCGTCGCCGCCTCGGACATCGATCCCGATAGCGATCTCGGCGCGCGCAAGGTGACCTTCGATGTCCCGGCGCTCGCGCCGCGTGAAATCGACGCGGCCCTCGCCGCCGGCGCTTCGGTCGCCGGCAAACTCGCCCGCGCTGGACTCATTTTCGGCGCGGTGCTGGTATTACAGGGCCGCTTCGCGCGTGTCGGCGCCACGCCGCCCCGCCTGGCGGCCGCGTGACGTCGTTTCCGGGGAGACCGCATGGTGCCGATCGAAATCCGCAAATACGTGACAACGATCGAAGAAGTCTTGCACGAGGGCGGACCGCCGGCGGCGCGGCCGTGGCGGCTCGGCGCGATCGCGGTGGTCGTCAAGAACCCGTTCGCCGGACGCTATGTGGCGGAGATCCAGCACTGGATGGACGACCTGAAGCCGCTTGGCTTGTCGATGTCGCAGCGGCTGGTCGCGGCCCTCGGCGGCGACGCAACCGCGATCGAGGGCTTCGGCAAGGGCGCCATCGTCGGCGAGGCGGGCGAGCTAGAGCACGGCGCGCTGTGGCATGCGCCGGGCGGTTACGCCATGCGCGAGGTTTTGGGCAACGCCAAGGCCATCGTACCGTCGACCAAGAAGGTCGGCGGAACGGGCGCCCGGCTCGATGTACCGGTGACACACATCAACGCCTCCTACGTCCGCAGCCATTTCACGGCGATGGAGATCGGCGTCTCCGATGCGCCGCGCGCCGACGAAATCGTCTTCATCTTGGTGATGACGACCGGCGCCCGCGTGCACGACCGCGCCGGCGGCCTCAAGGCTTCGGAAATCAAGGGGCAGGACGGTCTGCGATGAAGTCGAGGATCCGCAAGCTGACGGTCGCCATAGAGGAGACGCATCGCGAACAAGGCAGGGAAATCGATCCGCCGACACGCAAGGCGGCGGCGCTGGCGGTGATCGAGAATCCGTGCGCCGAGCGCTACGTCGAGGATCTGGAGCCGCTGATGGCCATCGGCGAGGAGCTTGGCGATCTTCTCGGCCGGCGCGCCGTGGCGGCGCTCGGCATCCGACCGGGCGAGGCCGAGAGCTACGGCAAGGCGGCGATCGTCGGCGAAAACGGCGAGATCGAGCACGCTGCGGCGATACTGCACCCGCGTTTGGGTAAACCGCTGCGCGACGCCGTCGAAAAAGGCGCGGCGCTGGTGCCTTCGGCGAAAAAACGCGGCGGACCGGGCACGGCGATCGACGTACCGCTGGGCCACAAGGACGCGGCTTATGTTCGCAGCCATTTCGACGCCTTCGAGGTGCGCATCGCCGACGCTCCGCGCGCCGACGAGATCGTCGTCGCCGTCGTCGTCACCGACAGCGGACGGCCGCTGCCGCGGATCGGCGGGCTGACCAAGGATCAAATTACAGGTAAGGACGGACTGCGTTGATGGGCGACATCGCCATAACTCCAACCGACAGGGAGAAAGACCGATGATGAAACGTCGCGACTTCGTGGCGAGCCTCGCGGCCACGACGGCGCTGGCCGCCGGCGCGCCGTATATCGCGCGCGCGCAAGCGGCGCCGATCAAGATCGGCGAGATCAACAGCTACACCGGCCTCGCCGCGTTCACCATCCCGTATCGCCATGGCTGGCAACTGGCGCTCGACGAAATCAATGCCGCGGGCGGCGTCGGCGGCCGCAAGCTCGAGGTGATTTCGCGCGACGACGGCTTCAAGCCCGAAGCGGCGGTGCGTCACGCAAACGAGTTGTTGACCAACGAGAAGGTCGACCTGCTGGCCGGCACGTTCGCATCCAACATCGGGCTCGCGGTCGCCAACGTCGCGACCGAGGCCAAACGCCTATTCGTCGCCGCCGAGCCGCTGACCGACGCCATCGTCTGGGAGAAGGGCAGCCGTTACGTCTTCCGCCTGCGTCCGTCGACCTACATGCAAGCGGCGATGCTCGCCCAGGCGGCCGCCGAGGCGCCGGGCAAGCGTTGGGTGACGATCGCGCCCAATTATGAGTACGGCACCTCGTTCGTCGCCAACTTCAAGAAGATCCTTTCGGCGCGGCGGCCGGACATCGAGTGGGTGGGCGAGCAATGGCCGGCCCAGGGCAAACTCGAGGCAGGGCCCACGGTCGAGGCGCTGCTGGCGGCCAAGCCCGATGGCCTCTTCAACGCCACGTTCGGCGCCGATCTGGCGCGCTTCGTGCGCGAGGGCAACACACGTGGCCTGTTCAAAGGCCGCACGGTCGTCAGCGCGCTGTCGGGCGAGCCGGAGTATCTCGATCCGCTCAAGGACGAGGCGCCCGAAG
The DNA here is from genome assembly GCA_035250945.1 of Alphaproteobacteria bacterium. Taxonomy (GTDB): domain Bacteria; phylum Pseudomonadota; class Alphaproteobacteria; order CACIAM-22H2; family CACIAM-22H2; genus DATFES01. The sequence continues at coordinate 3,322 of DATFES010000201.1, forward strand.
GGTGGATCGTCACCGGCTATCCGTGGAACGCGATCACCGATCCGGCGCACAAGAAGTTCGTCGACGCATATCAGAAGAAGGTCAACGATTATCCCCGCCTCGGCTCGCTAGTCGGTTACATGACGATACAGTCGGTCGCCGCCGGATTGAAGAAATCCGGCTCGACCGACACCGACGCGATGATCGCGGCGTTCAAGGGCCTCGTCGTCGATGGCACGCCGGTCGGCCGGATCCAGTTTCGCGCCAGCGATCACCAATCGACCATGGGCGCCTGGGTCGGCAAGACGGCGCTCAAGGACGGCAAAGGCGTGATGGTCGACTGGTATTACGCCGACGGCGCGAAGTACCTGCCGAGCGACGAGGAGGTGAAGAAGCTTCGCCCCGCCGGGTGATGCCGAGATCCTCCGCGTCCTCATGCTGAGCCGGTCGATGCATGAGGATCCGTTTCGATATGATCTAGCGCCATCGGCGCGCCGCGCGCCTCTCCTTCAACGAGCTCAGGATGAGGCGCGCGGTGGCAACGGGCCCTCCCGGGTCTTCGCTTCGGTTCGCCCTCTGAGTGCGCGGTTCGCGTGAGCTTCTACGTTATCCAGTTCCTGAATGGTTTGGTCGCCGCTTCGTCGCTGTTCCTTGTCGCAGCCGGGCTGTCGATCATTTTCGGCGTCACGCGCATCGTCAACTTCGCGCACGGCTCGTTCTACATGCTGGGCGCGTTCATCGCCTACTCGCTGATCGACGCGGCGCCGCCGGGCGGGCTTGGATTCTGGGGCGGCGTGGTTTCGGCGGCGCTCGTCGTCGGCGCGCTCGGCGTGGCGATGGAGATTCTTCTGCTGCGCCGCATTTACAAGGCGCCCGAGCTGTTCCAGCTCCTCGCCACCTTCGGCGTGGTGCTGATCGTCCAGGACCTCGCGCAATGGATATGGGGCTCCGAAGACCTGCTGGGTCAGCGGGCGCCAGGCCTGCGCGGCGCAGTCGAAATCATGGATGGACGGCTCCCCGAATACGATTTGCTAATGATCGTTTTGGGCCCGGCGATCCTCGGCGCCTTATGGCTGTTGTTTCATCGCACGCGTTGGGGAACGCTGGTGCGCGCGGCGACGATCGATCGCGAGATGGTTGGCGCGCTCGGCGTCAATCAGACGTGGCTGTTCACCTCGGTATTCTTTCTTGGCGCCTTCCTCGCCGGCCTTGGCGGCGCGTTGCGCCTGCCGCGCGACGCGGCGAATCTGCAAATGGACCTCAACATCATCGCCGAGGCGTTCGTCGTCGTCGTTGTCGGCGGCATGGGCAGCGTGCCGGGAGCGTTTCTCGCCGCGGTGCTGATCGGAGAACTGCATGCCTTCGGCATCGTGCTGTTCCCCAAGATCACCCTGGTGCTGATTTTCCTCGTCATGGCGGTGGTCCTGGTCGTGCGGCCTTATGGCCTGCTCGGTCGCCCGCCCTCGAGCGGGCACGCCGGCGTCCATGCGGTGGAGCCGGTGATCCGGCCGACGCCGCGCGTTTTGGTGTGGATCGGACTCGCCATCGGCGCCCTGCTTGCGCTGCTGCCGATCTTCACCGGCGCCTACGAGCTTGGCGTGATCGCCGAGATCGCCATGTTCGTGCTGTTCGCGGCGAGCCTGCACTTCATGATGGGGCCGGGCGGCATGGCTTCGTTCGGACATGCGGCGTATTTCGGCCTCGGCGCCTATGGCGCCGCGCTCGCCGCCAAGTATCTGGGCGCATCGATGCTCGGGGGCCTGGCGCTGGCGCCGCTGGCGGCCGGCGTCGCCGGAGCCGTCTTCGGCTGGTTCTGCGTTCGCCTTTCCGGCGTATATCTCGCGATGTTGACGCTGGCTTTCGCGCAGATCACATGGTCAGTGGTTTTCCAATGGGACTCCGTCACCGGCGGCGATAACGGCTTGCTCGGAGTCTGGCCGTCGGACTGGGCGCGCGATCCGGCGGTGTATTACTACCTGGCCGTCATCGTCTGCGTCGGCGGAACGTTGCTATTACGACGAATGATCTACGCGCCGTTCGGTTATGCGCTGCGCGCCGGCCGCGATTCGTCATTGCGCGCCGAGGCGATCGGCATCGATGTCGCGCGCACGCAGTGGGCCGCCTTCACCGTCGCCGCGCTTTTCGCCGGCCTGGCGGGCGGGCTGTTCGCCTATTTCAAGGGCAGCGTGTTTCCGACCTATATCTCGATTCCGAAATCGGTCGACGCGTTGTTGATGGTCCTGCTCGGCGGCGTGCAGACGGTGAGCGGTCCGATCGTCGGCGCGGTCGTCTTCGCCGGGCTCGAAGAGCAGCTTCTGCGTTGGACCGAATACTGGCGTTTGGTGCTGGGCGCGATCATCGTCGTACTCGTGCTGGCTTTTCCGCAAGGCATCGCCGGCTTCATCGCTGCGCGCGCCTTGCGCGACGAGGAGGTCCCGGCATGAGCGTGCTCGCGGTCGAGCGGCTGTCGAAATCCTTCGGCGGCCTCCAGGCCGTCGCCGAGGTGAGCTTCGCCGTCGCCGCCGGCGAGCTGCTGGCGCTCATCGGCCCCAATGGGGCAGGCAAGACGACGTGTTTCAACATGGTCGGCGGCCAGCTTCGCCCCGACGCCGGAAAGGTCGCTTTCGACGGCCAGGACATCATCGGCCTGCCGCCGCGACGGATCTGGCGCATGGGCGTCGGCCGCACGTTCCAGATCACCCAAACGTTCGGCTCGATGACGGTGCGCGAGAACGTGCAGATGGCGCTGCTGTCGCACCATCGTCGATTGTGGGATCCGTGGACGCGCGCCGGCCGGCAGCACATCGAGAAAGCCGACGCGCTGCTGGCCAAGGTCGGGATGAACGATCAAGGCGCGCGCTCCTGCGGCGTGCTGGCCTACGGGGATTTGAAACGGGTGGAGCTGGCGGTGGCTCTGGCGCACGCGCCGCGCCTGCTGCTGATGGACGAACCGACGGCCGGAATGGCGCCGCGCGAACGCGTCGGCCTGATGGAGCTGACGGCGCGGATCGTCCGCGAACGCCGCATCGCCGTGCTGTTCACCGAGCACGACATGGATGTCGTATTCCGCCACGCCGACCGCATCGTCGTGTTGAATCGCGGACGGCTGATCGCCGAGGGAAAGCCGGCCGATGTGCGGGCCGATCCGCGCGTCCAAGAGGTCTATCTCGGCTCGGGCGCCGCGTTCGGCGCCGGGAGGGCGTGATGCTGTCGCTCGCGTCCCTCAACGCCTATTACGGCCGCGCGCACATTCTTTTCGACCTGTCGTTCGACGCGGCCAAAGGCGAAGTCGTTGTGCTGTTGGGGCGCAACGGTGCGGGAAAGTCGACGACGCTCAAAGCGATCATGGGCTTGGTGCCGCCGGCGACGGGCCGCGTGACGTTCGACGGCGAGGACATCGCCGGCTTGCCGCCGCACGCCATCGCGCGGCGGGGCCTGGGATACGTCCCCGAAGACCGCCGTATCTTCGCCGATCTGACGGTGATGGAGAACCTCGCGGTGGGCCGCCAGAAGGATCGGCCGGGAATGCCGGCATGGACGGCGGAACGCGTGTTCGACATTTTTCCCAATCTCGCGGAGATGCGCGACCGCCCGGGCGGAAGGATGAGCGGCGGCGAACAACAAATGTTGACCATCGCTCGCACGCTTATGGGCAACCCGCGCGCGATCCTGCTCGACGAGCCATCGGAGGGGTTGGCGCCGGTGATCGTCGAGCACATGGCGGCGACGATCTCGGCGCTCAAGAAGGACGGGCTGACGGTCGTCCTTTCGGAACAGAACCTGCATTTCGCCGGGTTGGTCGCCGATCGCGCGTACATCATCGAAAAAGGGCGCATTCGCTATCACGGCACGATGGACGCGCTTGCCGCCGATGAGGCGGTGCGGGGGCAATATCTTTCGGTGTGAGCCCTCGCCGGAAAGTGGTCGCTTCGAATCGTTTCAACCTGGCGCTGCTCTGGGTATAGTTGCGCTCGTATCAACGGTAGTGCGTTCGACGGCATGACGATTCGCGGATCATTCGCGTTCGGCGCGATCCTGGCGAGCCTGGTCATCGCGCTTGGCTTTAGCCCAGGGCGAAGCGAACCCGCGCAACCGGCGGAGAATCCGTCCGGCGGCGCGCCGCGTTACCTCGACGGTATCGATCGTGGCGCTCCGCCGCCGGCGCTCGCACCTCGGCCGGCCTCGCCGCTTGCCGCCGCCCAGGCGCCGCACACGCCG
>DATFES010000033.1:0-8512 GCA_035250945.1 Alphaproteobacteria bacterium
GGCTCGATCTGGGGTTTCGCGTTCTCGCTCGCCAAGATCGGCGCGCAGGGCGGGTTTCCGCCGATCGCCTACGCGATGTGGCAGTCCACCGGCGGCGGGGCGATTCTACTGGCGATCTGCTGGATGCGCGGATTGCGGCCACCGTTGTCGCCGACGCATCTGCGCTACTACGCCATCTCCGGCGTGATCGGCATCGCCATTCCCAACGTCAACATGATCACCGTCCTCAATCACCTGCCGGTCGGCGTGGTGACGATCCTCGTCACGCTGGCGCCGCTGCTCACCTGGGCCTTCGCGCGTCTGGTCGGCCAGGAGGGTCCGAGCGTGCGCCGCGGCCTCGGAACGTTCGTCGGATTTTGCGGCGCGCTCCTGATCCTGCTGCCGCGCGCTAGTCTGCCGGCGCCCGATCTCGCCGCCTGGGTGCTCGCCGGGCTGGTGACGCCGGTCTTCTATGCCGCCGGCAACGTCTATGTCGCGCGGAGCCGGCCGGCCGGCGTCCATTCGCTTTCGCTGGCGGCGATGATGCACATCGCCGTCGCCTGCGCGCTGGCACCGGCGGCGCTGATCAGCGGCGAGTTCAGGATGCTTTGGCCGCCCTTTGCCGCCGCCGACTACGCGGTGATGGGGCATATGCTGAGCGCCGCGGCGAGCGCGCTCATGTTCTTCGAGATCATCCGGCTCGCCGGTCCGGTGTTCCTGAGCCAGGTCGCCTATATCGTGACCATCACCGGCCTGCTGTGGGGCATGTACCTGTTCGGCGAACGCCACAGCACCTGGATCTGGGCGGCGATGGCGGTGATCTTCGTCGGTTTGGCGCTGGTCACCTTGCCAGAGCGGCGGGCGACGTGAGTCTCGATAGTATATTCAGGAATGATACATTCTTGGATAGATCACCAGGCGACGCGACACGTTCCGAAGCAGAAAACCTGAATAGGGTCAGCATCCGTCTTCGTTCATGGTACGGATGGACGATCGGGCTGGTTATGTCCGGCGCCATCGTCCGCATGGGTCAGGTACAGGAGTGGCTGAACTCGCCCGAGGATGTAAAACGGCTCTTCGGCGACGCCACGGCCCACATCACGCACCGCAACGGCGCGACGCAGAAAGCGTACTTTGCCGTCGATGGTATCGCCCAGGTGAGCGAGTCGGACGGCGCGAGGTCCGGCAGACGGGAGGCGAAGGGCGACACGATCGGCCACAACCCAAGCTCCCAGGCGAAATGCCGTTGGGTTGCCAAGTAAGGCGACGGCAAGTATCGACTGCAGCCGACGGACAGTTTGTGGCTGCCCGAATACTTGATCAAGCCGGGCAATCCAGAGAAACTCTAGCGACGCACGCATGGCGGCGGCCCGCGCGTTCGGCCGGCGGCGCACATTGCGCTCGCGCCGCCAAACTCAGTTGACCGACGACCTGGCGGTTAGCGGCGGGTCGCCGACTTAAAGTCGGGCCGGTCGCGACAATAGCCGGTCTCGAGCGCCGGCACTCGTATATCCCAACTTCGTGTAGACGGTTTGACGGTGTGACAATCTCCGGTTACATTGTGTCATGAACTGCGACGACAGCTGTTCAACCAGCCGTAGTTTTGCGCGCGCAAGCTCGGCTCACAAGATCATGCGACGCACCAGGCGAATTGATTTGGCGCCGCGCCGACGTCGCTTCCGCCGAGTCGGTTTTCGGAGCGACCGACGCTCGACTAGCAAATGAAGATATTCGTCATTTCGACCTGCCAAGGCATCGGCATCGCCGACGCCATCCGCAACATGACCGAGAACGCGCAAGTCCATGACCTCACGGTGGGCGAGGCGAACGCCAAGGACGACGCGTTCTACGCCGATCATCTTTCCGGCGCCGATCATATCTTCGCGCTTGCCTCGTTCGAGCCCCGGCCGCAATTCGCCGGCATCAGGGAAAAAATAACGTTGATACCGAACGTATTGTTCAACGCGTATCACCCGGATTTGACCTATCTGCAATACCGCGGCGCGCCCGTGCGCGGCGTGTTGTCTGGATTGCATTCGGCGATCGCGTTCGTGGCCTTCAGGCGGGGACTTGGCGTCGATGCGACGCTGGGCCTATACCATTCGCGGAACTATCAAGCGTTCGGATACTTCGAGATGTGGGAGTCGTCGAAAACATCGCTGTTTCGCCAATTCCGCATCAGCGGATTGCCGATGCAGCCGCATTTCTATCGCTGGTGTCGGTCGGGATCCTTCATGTACACGACCAATCATCCCAGGATCGCCGTCTTGTCGGATGTCGCGATGGAGGCGTTGCGGCGCGTCGGCATTTCACCGGTTCGCCAGCGCGCCGAGATCGTCGACCCGCTGCGTCGCTCGGCGATTTTTCCGGTATACGAGGAAATCGCCGAGCGCTATTGCGCCGCCGGCTCGTATCGTTTCAAGCCGCATGGGACCAGTCACACCCTGAGCCTGCGCGACTTCATCGCACAAAGCTTCGAGGTCTACCGTCCATTGACCGTCGAGGAGGTCATCGTCCATCCCGCGTTCGCCCGGAACGTCGAGACAATCGACCGGCACCTGCGGTGAGCGAAGCAGGTAGCGAAAAATGGTGAATCCTTACGCCGATCTTCCCGATCACCAGTTCTGGGCGCGCGCCGTCGCCTTGGTCGAGCCGTTTCGCGTCGACCCCGTCGTCAAGGCGGGATTTTCGATCTCGCGCGAGGATCGCGTCGCGACCGCCGGAAGCTGCTTTGCGCAGCACATATCGCGTTCGTTGAACGACGCCGGGTTCAACCACTTCGTGGCCGAGGCGCCGCCGCGCGACGTCGCACCGGGCATCGCCAAAGCCGAGAATTACGGAGTTTTCTCGTGCCGGTACGGGAACGTTTATACCGTCCGGCAGCTGTTGCAGCTGTTCGAGGAGGCGTTCGGCGGTCGTGCGCCGCGTGAAAAAGCGTGGCTTCGGAAAGACGGCCGATTCGTCGACCCCTACCGCCCGCGCATCGCGCCCGACGGTCACCTGTCCAGGGACGGTGTCATCGAATCCCGGCGCATCCATCTCGACGCGGTCCGCACCATGTTTGAAAAACTCGACGTATTTGTGTTCACCCTCGGGTTGACGGAAGGATGGCGGTCGCGGATCGACGGCTCGGTGTTTCCGCTGGCGCCTGGCGTCGCGGGCGGTAGCTATGACCCGGAGCAGCATGAGTTCGTCAATTTTTCGGTGTACGACGTGCAGCGCGATCTGTTGGAGTTCGTACGGCGCCTTCGGCAAGTCAATCGCGACAGCCGCGTCGTGCTCACGGTCTCGCCAGTGCCGTTGATCGCCACTTTCGAGCCAAGCCACGTCTTGGTATCGAACGCTTACAGCAAGTCGGTGCTTCGCGTCGCCGTCGAGATGGTCGCCCGAGAGTTGGAACTGGTCGATTACTTTCCGTCGTATGAAATCATCGCCGGGCATTTCAATCTCGGTCGATACTTTGCCGACGACCTGCGCGAGGTGAATTCGACCGGGGTCAGTCATGCCATGCGGGTCTTCCTCCGGCACTACGCGGGCCGCGAGGCGCCGGAGGTGTCGCCCGACCATGGGGCGCCTGCCGCCGCGCGACCGGCCACGTTGTCGCGACCGACGGCGGGTGCTGGCGCCGATATAGTCTGCGACGAGGAAGAGATCGATTTTCTTCGGCGGCCTTGAACCTGCCCCAGCCGATCGTATTCACGATGCGGCGGCGGGGGTGTTCAAATGCGATGCCTCGAGACGACTTTACTATCCGGCTTCCGCATCCGTTGATTCGTTGCGAACGCGCCGATCGATTGGACGGCCATGACGTTATCGCCGCGCATTACTGCACGCCCTCCATCCATCGCACGCATGCTTGAAGCGCCGCCGCCATCTGGCGCGCCGGCAGATGGATTGCGTGCCCATGGCCGGGCAACACCCATTCGAAGCGATGATCGAGCAATCGGCGCATCGATTGCGTCTGGACCGCCCAGTCGTGCCAGCAGTAATCGCGGAACGCGTAAAGCCGCTGGCGGCGCGGCTGCCAGGCGAGGTGGTCGCCGCTGAACAGGAATCGCCGGCGATAGAGCAGGCACGCCGAGCCGGGCGAATGTCCCGGTGTGGGGATGATCACAAGATCGTCGTCGATTGGATACGGAGCCTCGCCAGAGAGCATGCGCTCGATATTGGAGAGCGCGCCCGTCGCATCGTTCGCGTGCATGATCCGCTGGCAGCCGAAGCGCTCGGCGAAGCGCGCGTGATCGGCGACATCGTCGCGATGGGTGAGAAACATGTGCCGCACGCCGCCGAGGTTCTCGAGTCGGTCGACCAGGGGCCGGGCGAAGCGCGGCGAATCGACCAGCACGTTGCCCGCCTTGCGTACGATCAGATAGCTCGACGCACCATAGGAACGCTCCGACGCCCAACCGCAGTAATGGACCTCGTCTTCGATCGGCTCCGGAAAGGCTGCGCGCGCGCCCGACAGAACGTGCTTGGCTACGGTGCCGATCGCGCCGACCGGGCAGGCGACCAGCGCCATCCGCGCCCGCGCCAGCTCGGCGTCGCTCCGCGGCTGGGCCTCGACGAAGGAGTGATCGCGCGCTTCGGCGAAAGTCGCCGGTGCTACGCGGCGGCAGGTGCCGCAGTCGATGCAGGTGTCGTCGACATAAAAATCGCCGGGCGCGTTGTCGGCGAAGCGGCGGGCGGGTGAGGCCATCGGCTATAAGCCATCTGCAAGAGCGGCCGGACCGAGCTTACAGCTTACACCTTAAGCTTTGCCGCTGGCAGCCCACGCCTGATTGGTCCTGATGAACTCGCGCACACGCGGCAAGATGTCGGCCCGCCAGCGCTTGCCGTTGAATATTCCGAAATGACCGACGCGCGCCTGCAGGTGATGGGCGCGTTTGGCGGCAGGGATATTGGGGCACAAATCGTGCGCCGCCGCGGTCTGCCCCGGACCGGAGATATCGTCAAGTTCGCCCTCGACGGTCAGCAACGCGGTACGGCGGATCGCCCGCGTCTCCACCTTGCGGCCGCGCGACGCCATGCGCCCTTGCGGCAGCGCGTGGTCCTGGAACACGGTTTTGACGGTTTGCAGGAAGAATTCGGCCGGCAGATCCATCACCGACAGATACTCGTCATAAAACGCGCGATGCGATGCGGCGCTCTCGCCGTCGCCGCGTACCAGACGATTGAAGTGATTGAGCGCCGAGCCGACATGGCGATCGAGGTTCATGCCCATGAAACCCGACAGCTGAATGAACCCCGGATAGACCCGGCGCATGAACCCCGGGTAGGCGGCCGGAACCTGGCTGATCACGGCGCGCTCGAACCATTCGAGCGAACGGGTCGCGGCGAGGCGATTGACCTTGGTCGGGTTGACGCGGGTATCGATCGGTCCGCCCATCAGCGTCATCGACCGCGGCGCCTCGCGCGGCCGTTCGGAGGCCATCAGGGCGATCGCCGCGAGCACCGGCACCGAGGGTTGGCAGACGGCGATAACATGCGTCTCCGGCCCGAGCAGGCGGAGGAACTCGATGACGTAGTCGATGTAATCGTCGAGATCGAACCCCCCGCGCTGCAGCGGAACCTGCGCGGCGTTGGTCCAGTCGGTGACGTAAACGTGGTGATCGGGCAGCAACCCGGCGATCGTGCCGCGTAGCAGCGTCGCGTAGTGGCCCGAGAGCGGCGCTACGACCAGCACCTTGGGGTCGCGGCGCTGGACGGCGCGGCGAAAATGCAGCAGATCGCAGAACGGGCGGTGCAGCACCGTCTCAAGCTGAATTGGGACGCGTTCTCCGTCGATCGCCGCCGCATCGAGGCCGAAGCCCGGCTTGCCGTAACGCCGCGTCGCCCGCTCGACGAGTTCCGAGCCGGCGGCCAATGCCCGTCCGAACTTCGTGTAGGCCACTGGAAGCAAGGGGTGGCTGAAGATTTGCTGCAGCGCTTCAGCGGCCAGTCGAACCGGCGACATGGCCGCTTGGTGTAGGTCGTACAATTGGTAGAGAAACAACGCGGTGACCGCCTAGATGTAGTGGGCGACCGCAGACTACACCCCTTTGCGGCGCTGCAGCAAGGAGGCATTCGCCAGGCGCGACGCACCCGACCGAGGCGCTCACGCGCGATCGACAAGGTGGACGAACGAGCCCATCACGCGGCCGACGCGCCGGCCGGTTGGGCCGAGCGGCGCACCGCGCGCGTCATGGCTGGCAAAGAGCGGCTCGCCCTTGCCTTCGTCGACCACGCTCGCGAAATGAAATTCGTGGCCGCGGAAAGCCTCGCCATGGCCGGCCCATGCCACGTCGCCGATCAAACGCACGGCGCGATATCCAAGATGCAATCGCCGGGCGGCGAACGAGGATTCGAGCGGCAGCAGACCGGCCATCGCGTGCTTCGTGCCCGATTGATCGACCAAGCCTTGGCCCAGCGTCATGTAGCCGCCGCACTCGCCATAGACGATCGCGCCGCGCGCCGCCGCTTGGCGCAGGCCGGTAAGGAAGCGCGACGCGCCGGCGAGCGCGCCGGAATGGAGCTCGGGGTACCCGCCCGGGAGATAGACGGCATCGGCGTCGGCGGCGGGCGGCTCGTCGGCGAGCGGCGAGAAGTGCGACAGCGCCGCGCCTTGCGCGCGCCAACTGTCGAGCGTCGCGGCATAGGCGAAGGCAAAGGCGTCATCGCGCGCCACGGCGATCCGCGATCCGAGCGGCGGCAGCGGCGACACGGCATCGGCGGTGCGCATGTGCGGCGGCCGGGCCAGCCGCATCAAACCCGCAAGGTCGATACGCTCGCCGATCGCCGCGGCGGCGCGCTCGATGAACGCCGTAAGGTCGCCATGCTCGCGCGCCTGGACCAGCCCGAGATGGCGCGAGGGCAGCGCCAGGTCGTCGCGGCGCGGCACCGCGCCCAGGAGGGCGATCGCCGGCAAATGCGCCGCCAGCGCCTCGCGCAGCAGTGCCGCGTGCGCCACGCCGCCGACGCGGTTAAGGATGACACCGACGATATCGACGTCGGCGCGATGGCGCGCGAACCCGGCGACGAGAGCGGCGACCGACGCCGCCTGGCCGCGCGCATCGACGACCAGTACGACCGGCCATCCGGCGCGCGCGGCGAGATCGGCGGTCGATCCCCTCCCAGCGGCATCGACGCCGTCGAACAGACCCATGACGCCCTCGCAGAGCACGAGATCGGCGCCCTTGCCCAGGCGCGCGATTAAAGAGTCGAGGGTCGCCGACCGCATCGCCCACGGGTCGAGGTTGAGGCACGGACGGCCGCTCGCCGCTTCGTGGAATGACGGATCGATAAAATCGGGCCCCGTCTTCGCCGCCGCCACTCGCACGCCGGCCCGGCGAAGCGCGGCCAGCAGCGCCAGCGTCAGCAGCGTCTTCCCGCTGCCCGACGCAGGCGCGGCTATGACCAGGCCAGGCGCCGGCGCCAGCACGTGCGCGGCTACAAGTATGGCGTGAGCGCCGCCGTCACGCGCTCGGGCGGCGTCTCGTGGGTGAACTGCGTCAGCAGCCTGCCCTGACGGTCCATCACATAGATCAGAGTCGTGTGGTCGACGAGATAACCCTCGTCCTTCGCAGGATCGCCGTTGAGCTTGAAATAAGCGCGATAGGCCTTGGCGACGGCGGCGATCGCTTCCTCGCTCCCGGTGAGACCGACGATCTGCGGCGAGAAATTCGCGAGATACGACTTGAGCGCCGGGGCGGTGTCGCGCCGGGGATCGACGGTGATGAAGATCGGCGCGATCTTCGCCGCATCGGTGCCAAGCGCGTCGAGCACGTCGCTCACCAATTGCAGCGACAACGGACAAATGTCGGGGCAATAGGTGTACCCGAAGAAAACAAGCATCAGCTTGCCGCGAAACTCCTTGTCCTCGCGGCGCTCGCCGTTCTGATCGGTGAGCGCGAACGGCCCGCCGATCAACGCGGTTCCGATTCCCGGCGCTTGCGCGTCCTCGCGATCGTCGAACAACGCGAACCGCGCGCCGAATCCGATCGCCACGCCGACGAGCACGGCGGCGACGATCGTCGTCAGGCGGCGCAGGGTAGGCGTCACTGCGGGCGCGCCTCGCGCGAGCGCCGCCAGCCGTGGTTCTCCATGCAGGCGCGATAGATGTCGGACTGGCCGGCGCCGGGCCCGAGGAAATCGTAGCGCCGCGCCTGGCGCGCGCATTCGTCCTGGGTCAGACGCAACTCCTCGGCGCCGCCGTCTTCCTTGACCCAGCGCGTGGTTGGACCGGCGCAACCAGCGACCAACAGCGCAGCAAGACCGATCGCGACGGGTGGCCGTCTCACGACGCCGTCTCGTGGCGGCGGCGCAGCCGCAAGGGGTCGGCGTCGAGCACGCGGCCGGACAGGGCGCCCAGCCAATCGAGCCCGGCGCGCAGCCGTACCGCCTCGCCGACGACGACGATCGCCGGCGGCTCGATGCCCGCGGCTGCGACCTCGACCACGGCGGCGCCCAAGGTCGTCTCGAGCACCCGCTGCGCGGGCGTCGCGGCGCGGCTGACGACGGCGACCAGCTCGTCCTTGCCGCGCCCGGCGGCGATCAG
>DATFES010000269.1:0-13471 GCA_035250945.1 Alphaproteobacteria bacterium
GCGACGGCGTCGAGGCCGTGGATATCGTTGAAGTACGGACCGCCCCACAGGCCGAAGATCGCCATGGCGGCGCCATAGACGACCAGCGCCGCGGCGATTACGCGGATCAACCCCGGTTGGCGGAACGCCTCGATCGTACCGCGCCAGGCCTCGCGCGACGATTCGGGTTGGCGCGCGTGAAAGGCGTGACCCGGAGGCGCGTCGCGCACGCCGACATAAGCCAGCGCGCACAACGCCGCAGTCGCTGCCGCCATCAACAGGAACGCGCCGCGCCAGCCGATCGCTTCGACCATCGCCGCAAAGGGGGACGTTGCGAGCAAGTTTCCTGTCTCGCCCGACGCCACCAGGATCGACGCCAAACCGGCATAACGGTCGCGCGGAAACCATCGCGCGCAGACGAGCAAGGCGCCGACCAGGATGCCCGAGCAGCCTAGGCCCATCAACGCACGACCGAGCATCAAGCCCCAAAGCCCGTCGGCGGAAGCGAAGACGAGCGAACCGATCGCCGCGAAGACCAGCAACGCCGGCATGGTGCGGCGCGGGCCGAAGCGGTCGAACAGCGGGCCGTTGACGAGCTGTGCGAGGGCGAAGACGACGAAGAAACCGCCAGCAAGAAGCCCCAGATCGGCGCTGGTCAAGCCGAGTTCGTCGGCAAGTTCCGGCGCGATCACCGCCTGCGAGGCGCGGAAAAACTGGCTGATGACGTAGACCGCGGCAAGCGTCGTGAGGAGACGCAAGGCGGTCAAAGCGGCGACAGGAGGTGTGGCGTGCATGCGCGGCGAATGACGCTCAGTTGGCGCCCTCGCAGTTGAACTCGTAAACGTCGGAGCCTTCCGCACGGTTGAACAGCACGGCGTTTCGGCCCTGCCCCCGACAATGCGCCTGCGCCAGGTCATAAACCGCCTGGGTACGCCCGCCGCGCAGGATGGTGACCGAGCCGATGGTCTGCGCCAACAGGCGCGGCTCGGCCAGTCGCTCTTCGAGTCGCTGCGCCTCGGCTTCCGACAGCTTGACCGACAGCGCTTTGAGGATGTTCTCGCGGACGTCGTCTTGGAGATCGAATATATCGGTGAACGCGCGGTCGTATCGATCCGACCAGACCTGGCGGCCCGAGCCGGTCTCGACGAGTTGCGCGGTGATGCGTACCCTGTCGCCGGCGGTCCGCACGTTGCCGTCGACGACGAATTGGACGCCAAGTTCGTGGCCGATCTGCTGCGGCGCGATGGTCCGGCCCTTATAGGCGGCGACGGCGTTGCGCGCCACCACCGACATCCGCGAGATCTTCGACAGATCGGTGATCAGATCCTCGGCGATGCCGTCGCCGATATGCGCGTATCGCGCATCGTCGCTGGAATTGACGAAGGGCAACACGGCGACGGAGATTCGGCGCGCCGGCGTCGCGAGCGGGATCGACGCCGCTGGCGACTCGGTCATCAAGGGCGTCGCCGCGGCGACGCGCGGTTCCGGCAACGATTCGTCCGATGACGGCGCGCCGGCCGGCGATGGCGGCGCCTCCACCCGCCGCTCGTCGAACCGGCTTACGATCGCGGCCCCGACGACGAGCGCGGCGATGGCGCCGAGCGCGAGCGCCGCCTGTCGCATCCTGCCGGTCTGGAGGCGCCGTCGCGCGCCCGTATCCGCCTCGCGATCGAAGCGAACGGCATAGGCATAGATCGGTCGGGGAAGGTTCTTGACCTCGTGAGCGCCCAGTTCCTCGAATACGTAAGGCAGCTTGTCGCGCACCTGGTCGCGCACGGTCCGCGAAACGCAGATCGAGCCCGGCTCGGCGATCGTCTGCAGGCGCGCGGCGAGATTGACGCCGTCGCCGAAGACGTCGCCGCCATCGAGGATGACGTCGCCCAAATTGACGCCGACGCGAAACTCGAGACGCCGTTCAGGGACGGTTTCGGAGTTCCGCACGCGCATCAGCCGCTGCACCGCCACCGCGCAGTCGACCGCGTCGAGTACGCTCGAGAATTCGGCGAGGAAACCGTCGCCCAGCATCTTGAAGATACGGCCGTTGTGGCTGGCGACCACCGGCTCGATCGCCGCCAGGTGCCCCTTCATGCCGGCAAGCGTGCCCGATTCGTCCTTGCCCATCAGCCGGCTGTAGCCGGCGATGTCGGCGGAAAGGATGGCGGCGAGCTTGCGTTCGACCTGCGGCGATTCCATGACGGCGGAGCCTAATCCCTCGTCCCGTGACCGCGCCAGCGCGCCTTGATCGCCCACGTCATGCGTTAGGCGCCCGCGGCGTACGATTGCCTGCGTGCAGGATCGCTGCTGATGGTGCTAGCCGCCCCTGCGTCATCGCCGAATGCCACGCCGCGATTCAACCGCGCAACGTCGCTCCGGTCGCCTTGGCGACGGCGGCGACGATCCTTTGCGCGACCGCCTCGATCTCGGCGTCGGTCAGCGTGCGCTGTGTCGGCTGCAAGCGGACTGAAATCGCCAGCGATTTCTTGCCTTCCGGCACGCCTTTGCCCTGATACACATCGAACACGCTGACGCCGGCGATCAGGTTGCGGTCGACGAAGCGCGCCGCGCGCGTCACCCGCTCGGCCGGGATGTCGGCGTCGAGGACGAAGGCGAAGTCGCGCTCGACCGGTTGATAGGGCGACGGCTTCAGTAGCGGCCGCGCGCGCGTCCCCTTGGCTTTAGGCGGCGGCAGGGCGTCGAGAAACACTTCGAATCCGACCATCGGGCCCTTGACATCAAGCTTGGCGAGCGCATCGGGATGCAACGCGCCAAAATGCGCGACGATGGCCTGCGGGCCGAACCGCAGCACGCCCGAGCGTCCAGGGTGATACCAAGCGGGCGCCTCGGCGGCGACTTGCAAATTCTCGATCGACAGGCCGAGCGCCACGAGCAGCGCCAGCGCGTCGCCCTTGACGTCGAAAACGTCGACGGGGCGCTGCGGCGTCGCCCAATGCCGAGCGGCGGCGAATCCGGCGCGCACGCCGGCGGCGACAGTCGCCTGGCCGGTCGGCGTGTCGTCCCTATAGATCGGCCCGACTTCGAACAACGCGTTGTCCGGATAACCGCGATCGGCGTTGCGTTGCGCCGCCAGCAGCAGGTTCGGCAGGATCGACGGACGCATCATGTCGAGCTCGGCGCTGATCGGATTGGCAAGCGCCAGCGATGCATTGCCGCCGCCGAACTGAGCCGCGTGCGCCGCCGCCATGAACGAAAAGGTCACCGCCTCGAGCAGCCCATGCCCGGCGAGCGCGCGTTTGGCGTCGCGAACGCGGCGCTGCGCGGGCGTCAGCGCGGCGGTCGGCAGAGCCGAATCCGGAAGCAATGGCGTCGCAGCGATCCGCTCGTAGCCCCAGATGCGCGTCACTTCCTCGACAAGGTCGGCCTCGCCCTGCACGTCGCCGCGCCACGACGGGGGCTGCACGGCGAGCATTCCGTCGGAGCGATCATCGACCTCGAAACCGAGTTTGGTGAGAATCGCCGCCGCCTCGTCGCGCGGCACATCCACGCCGCCGAGCCCGTGGATTCGCGCCGGGCGCAAGGTGTAAATTCGCCGCCACTCGGGCGCTTCGCCGGCGACAACGAGGTCGGAAGGCTCGCCGCCGCAGAGCTCGATGATCAGCCGCGTCGCCGACTCCATTCCCTCGATCACCGCCGCCGGGTCGACCCCCCGCTCGAAGCGGTAGCGCGCGTCCGAGACGATGTCGTGCCGACGCCCGGTCGCTGCGGTACGAACCGGGTCGAACAGCGCCGCCTCGACGAATACGTTCGTCGTCTTGTCGCTACAGCCCGACGACTCGCCGCCGATCACGCCCCCCAACGCCAGCGCGCCATCATCATCGGCGATTACCGTCTCCGATCCGGTCAATACGTATTCTTCGCCGTTGAGCGCCAGGACCTTCTCGCCGTGGCGCGCCAAGCGGACATGGATCGAACCCGCCAACGTTTCGGCGTCGAAGACATGCAGCGGCCGGCCGACATCGATGGTGAAGAAATTAGTGACATCGACCAGCGCCGAGATCGGCCGCAAGCCGATCGCGGTCAAGCGGTCTTGCAACCATTTCGGCGACGCGCCATTTCGCAACCCGCGGATATGCCGGCCGACGAAATACGGGCATGCATCGCGGTCGGCCGCCGTGAAATCAAGCCGAACGCCGATGGGACTCTTGAAACCGCCGGGAAGCGGCGCGACGACGCGCGGCTTCAGCCGCCCAAGCCCGGCCGCGGCAAGGTCGCGGGCGATGCCGCGCACGCCAAGGCAATCGGCGCGATTGGGCGTGATGGCGATCTCGATCACCGGATCGTCCAGGCCGAGCGCCGGCGCGAATGGCTGTCCCACCGTCGCATCATCGGGCAGTTCGATGATGCCTTCGTGGTCGTCGCTGATTCCCATCTCGCGCGGCGAGCACAACATGCCATTCGATGCTTGGCCGCGGATGTTGCCGGCCTTGAGGGCCAATCCGGTGCCCGGGATCGTCGTGCCGGCGGCGGCGAACACGCCCTTCATTCCGGTTCGCGCATTGGGCGCGCCGCAGACGACCTGCACCTTAGCCGTTCCGGTGTCGACGAGACAGACGCTGAGGCGGTCGGCGTCGGGATGCGGACGGGCCTCGACGACGTGGCCGACGATGAATGGCGCGAGTTTCGCCGCGCGATCCTCGACGCCTTCGACCTCCAGCCCGACCATCGTCAACTTGTCGACGATCGTATCGAGGCTTTCCTCGGTCTCGAGGTGCGACTTGAGCCAGCCGAGCGTGAACTTCATCGCGCCAGTCCTCCGGCCAGGCTCGGCTGATCGACGGAGACGAAGCCGTAATGGCGTAACCAGCGCAGGTCCGCCTCGTAGAACGTGCGCAGGTCGGGAATGCCGTACTTGAGCATCGCCGCGCGCTCGATGCCCATACCGAAGGCGAATCCCTGATATTCGGCCGAATCGATCCCGCAATTGGCGAGCACCTTCGGGTGCACCATGCCGCAGCCGAGAATCTCGAGCCAGTCGCCGCCGGCGCCGATCTTGAGCTCGCCGCCGGCGCGCGAGCAGCCGATGTCCATCTCGGCCGAAGGTTCGGTGAAGGGGAAATAACTCGGTCTGAAACGCACGGCGAGATCGGCGACATCGAAAAACGCGCGTGCGAACTCGATCAAGCAACCTTTGAGGTGACCCATGTGCGAGGTCTTGTCGATGACCAGGCCCTCGATCTGGTGAAAATTGGGCGAATGCGTCGCGTCGTAGTCGCAACGGAAGGTCCGTCCGGGCACGATGATCCGGATCGGCGGCTTCTGTTTCATCATCGTGCGGATCTGCACCGGCGAGGTGTGCGTACGTAGCAGTTTCGGCGCCGCGCTTTCGGATTCGGCGGATGCGTCGGTGGTGCCGACGGCGTCGCCGCCCGCAAGATAGAAGGTGTCGTGGCTCTGCCGCGCCGGATGTTCGGGCGGGATGTTGAGGGCGGTGAAGTTGTGAAAATCGTCCTCGATATCCGGCCCTTCGGCGACGACAAAGCCCATCGCACCGAAGATCGCCGTCATCTCGTCGATGGTCTGGCTGATCGGATGGATGCGGCCATCGGAGGATGGGCGCGCCGGAAGCGTCACGTCGACACGCTCGCGCGCCAGACGCCGGTCGAGTTCGGCCCGTGCAAGCGCCTGGCCGCGCACCTCGATCGCCGATGCGATCTCGTCCTTGAGCGCATTGAGCGCGGCGCCGACGCGCTTGCGCGCCTCGGGCGCGATGGAGCCGAGCCGTTTCATAAGCTCGGTGACGCGGCCTTTCTTGCCGAGCGCCTCGACGCGCAATTGCTCGAGGGCGGCGGCCGTCGTAGCCGCGGCGATCGCCGCCACGGTCTCATTTCGGATGCGTTCTACGTCGTGCTGCATGGTCCCGTCGTTCGATCGCTCTCATCAATCATGGGCAAAACAAAAAGGGGCCCGACCGGTCGGCCAGGGCCCCTTAGCCTCGTAGTCTACTGCAGATAGCGCCGGCGCGAATCCGCGCTCAGGCGCTCGGACCGAGGGCGGCCTTGGCCTGATCGACCAGCGCCTTAAAGCCGTCCGGATCGCTCACCGCGAGATCGGCGAGCACCTTGCGGTCCAGCGCGATTCCGGCCTTCTTGAGGCCAGCGACCAACCTCGAATACGTAAGTCCGCTTTCGCGCGCGCCCGCGTTGATGCGCTGGATCCAAAGCGCTCGAAACTCGCGTTTCTTGTTGCGCCGGTCACGATAGGCATAACGGAGCGCCTTCTCCACCCGCTCCAAGGCTGGACGGAAACTGTCCGACGAACGCCCGACATAGCCTTTGGCGAGATCGAGTACTTTCTTGTGTCGGGCGCGCTGGGTCACCCCGCGCTTGACGCGTGCCATGGCGAATCACTCCTCTCGAGCGTCCGATGCCGGGACTCAGACGTGCAGGTAATGCTTCTTGATCTTGGCGGCGTCGCCCGGCGGCAGCACGCTATAGCCGCGCGCCTTGCGTTTCATTTTCTGCGCCCGCTTGCGCAGATTGTGGCGTTTGAAGGCGACCGGCGCCCGCACCTTACCCGAGGCGGTGAGCTTGAAGCGTTTCTTTGCACTCGATTTGGTCTTGAGCTTGGGCATTTTCGCTCCTTGCTGATTAAGCGCCGGCGCCGCAACGGCACGCGCGCGATGTGAGCGGTTGGGCATGCCCGTCGAGGTCTGCTGAAGACCCGGCCGTGGCCGCTCGCGAAGGCGAGGGTTATAGCGGCAGCAGTCGAGCATGGCAAGGGCGCGGCGAGTTGCTCGCGGCTCGCCTTCGAGGCCGCATCGAGAGCCCGCGAAACATGATTTAAGCGACTGATTTATAACATAAATCCATTGTACGCCGACGCCGCGAGCCGAACCTCGCCGGGGCCGCTTATGCGGCGCGGAATTACAGTGCCGCGTCCCATGATCGTGACGTCGTCGGCTACATCCGCCGGTAGTCCGACGCGCGTTCCGGTCACGGCATCGATCGACGCCGCCGGTGACGTTGCGCCCTCGCATAGTGTGGGCCGCAGACTAGCGTGCCGCGACACGCCGCGGGTCTCGGCGGGGCGTCTGCGCCCCGGATCATCCCACGTTCAGTGTTCGCCGGTGCGCCGAGAACCCGGAACGCAATGCGCGAGCGGCGTTATTTCCTTCCACGCGTGGTGCGAGGCTCGGCGACCGAACGGATGACGCCGAGAATCTTCTTTCGTACGCGCGGATCGGAGATTTGATAATAGGCACGCACCAGCTTGACCGTCTCGCTGGCGCCCATCGGATCGGCGACCGCAGCGTTGCGGGCCTCGCGCGAGGCGCTTGCCGACGCGCCGGCCGAACGACGCTCGCTCGGCGCATCCTCGAAAAACCATGACACCGGCACGCCAAGGAACTTGCTCAGCGCATAAAGGCGACTGGCCGAGATGCGGTTGGTGCCGCGCTCATATTTCTGCAACTGCTGGAACGAGACGCCGATCGCATTGGCCAACTTTTCTTGGCTTAACCCCAAGAAAAGCCTGCGCATTCTGACCCGACCGCCGACATGTATGTCGACTGGTTCGGGATCATCGGACAGGTGGATATCTTTTCTCGCGCGACCCATTCGCGGCATTCGTGGCCTCCGTTTTCGACCGTGTTTATTGGCGCCCGGACAGGTTTGCCGGGCGCACTCCCGATTCCCGCAGTTTTGTCTTAAAGCGCCTCGCGTTCAAGATGTATTTGTGATTTCTATGAAAGATTACCGGTCAACTTCCACGTATCTACGGATAACGGTTAACGAGACCGTTCGGTCGCCTTGCCGTGCCCGATCGACATCGTCGGCCGGCCACCGGCGTTTCATTTCGGCGCCATCACCATCGTCATCTGCCGGCCTTCGAGGCGCGGCGTCTGCTCGACTTTGGCCCGTTCGCCAAGGTCGGCCTTGACGCGATCGAGCAGTCGCGAGCCGAGATCGGCGTGCACCATTTCGCGCCCGCGAAACCGCAGCGTCACCTTGACCTTATCGCCCTCCTCGATGAACCGGATCATCGCCCGCATCTTGACATCGTAGTCGTGATCATCGATGCCCGGCCGCATCTTGATCTCCTTGATGTCGATCACCTTCTGTTTCTTTCGCGCCTCGTTCTGCTTCTTCTGCAGCTCGTACTTGTATTTGCCGATATCGAGCAGTTTGCAGACCGGCGGATCGGCGTTGGGCGAAATCTCGACCAGATCGAGATCGGCCTCGTAAGCCATTTGCAACGCCTCGTGGAGGCCTACCACCCCCACCATTTCGCCGCGTTCGTCGATCAGCCGAACGGTTGCGGTGTCGATCTGGTCATTGACGCGCGGACCGTCCTTGGCCGGCGTGGATTCCGATGGATAGCGAGCTATCGAGAATTCTCCTTCGTTCGTTTCGGCCGCGCCAGCACCGGTCGGCAAAAAAACGACCACGCGCGGAAACGCGCGCGGTTCCGGGGAGCCCCACAGCGGCGGCCGGTCGTCAAGCGCCCGGGACCTTGGCTTCGTCCCGGACTCTAGCGATGGCCTCGTCGAGCGCAAGGGATTCTTGCGCCGAGCCGCCGAGCCGACGCAGCGAAAGCGTCCTCGTCTCGGCCTCGCGCCGGCCGACCGCGTAGAGGAGCGGCACTTTGGCGAGCGTATGCTCGCGCACCTTGTAGCCGATTTTCTCGTTGCGCAGGTCGAGCTCGACCCGCACGCCGGCCGCACCAAGCGCTTTCGCCGCCGAACGCGCGTAGTCGTCGGCATCGGAGGTGATCGTGGCGACGACCCCTTGCACGGGCGCAAGCCACAACGGCAGGCGTCCGGCGTAGTGCTCGATGAGCACGCCGATGAACCGCTCGAAGGAACCAAGAATGGCGCGGTGGAGCATCACCGGCCGATGCTTTTGGCCGTCCTCGCCGATGTAATTCGCGTCGAGCCGTTCGGGCAGCACGAAATCGACTTGCAGCGTGCCGCATTGCCAGTCGCGGCCGATTGCGTCGCGCAAGATGAACTCGAGTTTGGGCCCGTAGAATGCGCCTTCCCCCGGATTGAGCGTGACCGCGAGGCCGGCGGCTTCGGTCGCCTCGCGCAGCGCCGCCTCGGCTTTGTCCCAGATCGCGTCGCTTCCCGCCCGGTTGGCGGGTCGGTCGGAGAACTTAACCGAGACCTCGCCGAAGCCAAGGTCGGCGTAGACGAGCCGCAGCAGATCGCAGAATGACTTGCTTTCGGAGACGATCTGTTCTTCGGTGCAAAAGATGTGCGCGTCGTCCTGGGTGAAGGCCCGCACGCGCATGATCCCGTGCAGCGCGCCCGACGGCTCGTAGCGATGGCACGATCCGAATTCGGCGAGGCGCAAGGGCAGGTCGCGATAGCTCTTGAGGCCCTGCCGGAAGATCTGCACGTGACATGGGCAGTTCATCGGCTTGATCGCGTAGATGCGGTCGCGCTCGGCCGCCTCCGAGCGCGGCTGGGCGGCGAACATAGCGTCCTTGAATTTGTCCCAATGTCCCGACGCCTCCCAGAACGAGCGGTCAAGCAGTTGCGGCGTCTTGACCTCAAGGTAACCCGCCTCATCCAATCGCCGGCGTAGATAAGATTCGAGCGCGCGATAGAGCGTCCAGCCCTTGGGATGCCAGAACACCGAACCTGCGGCTTCTTCCTGGAGATGGAACAGGCCCATCTCGCGCCCGAGGCGGCGATGGTCGCGCCGCTCCGCTTCCTCGAGGCGATGGAGATATCCCTTGAGCTCGGCTTCGCTCGGCCAAGCGGTGCCGTAGATGCGTTGGAGCTGGGCGTTGCGCTGGTCGCCGCGCCAGTATGCGCCCGAAAGCTTCATCAGCTTGAACGCTTTTCCCAGCTTGCCAGTCGATGGCAAATGCGGGCCAGTGCACAGATCGACCCAGTCGCCCTGGCGATAGATCGAAATCTCCTCGCCCTCGGGCATTTGCTCGATCCATTCGGCCTTGTATGCCTCGCCCTTGTCCTTGAAATAGCGGATCGCCGTACGGCGATCCCACACCTCGCGCACGATCTTCTCGTCGCGCTCGACGATCTCGCGCATCCGCGCCTCGATCTTCGGCAAATCGTCGAGCGTGAATGGCTCGGCGCGCGCGAAGTCATAATAGAACCCATCCTCGGTCGCCGGACCGAAGGTCACTTGCGTGCCGGGATAGAGTTCCTGAACCGCCTCGGCCATGACGTGGGCGGCGTCATGGCGAATGAGCGACAGCGCATCGGGATGCTTGGCCGTGACGATCTCGACCGCCGCGTCGGCCTCGATCGCGCGCGCGAGATCGACCAGCGCGCCGTCGATTTTCATCGCCAGCGCCGCCGTGGCCAGTCCCGGGCCGATGGCGCGGGCAAGCTCCTCGCCGGTCACCGTGCCTGGAAATGCCTTCACGCTGCCGTCGGGCAGCTTGATCGCCACCATGGAAATCGCCGATTGGCCGTCGTGGAACGTCAAAAGTCGCGGCAATCTAGAGCGATTCGAGTGGCTGTCAAGACGACCCCCACTCGTCGCTTTGCGCGCGGTTACGGGGTCGCCGACGCCTCGCGCGTGGCGCCCAACAATTCCGCGTAGACCGCGAGCGTCGCCGCGCACATCTGTTCGCGGGAAAATTCGTCGCGCACGCGCCCGGTCGCCTGCCGCGCCAGCAGGGCGCGCGCATCGGCATCGAGCGCCAGCGCCTCGTCGATCGCGGCGGCGAGCGCCGCCGCGTCGCCCGGGCGCACGAGCCATCCGGTCTTGCCCGGGACGACGATCTCGCGCGAGCCGCCGTGGTCGGACGCCACCACTGGACGACCCATCGCCTGCGCTTCGGCGGCGACGCGCCCGAAGGCCTCGGGATCGATCGAGGCCGAAACGACCACATCGGCCAACATGAATGCCGCCGGCATGTCGCGGCAATGGTCGACCAATCGGACAACGCTCTCCAGTCCGCGCGCGCGGATCAGATCTTCGAGCTCGCGGCGATAGCGCGCATGACCGTTGTCGCCGCCGACCAAAAGGCAGCACAGGTCGCGCCGGCCGAGCCGCGCCATCGCCTCGATAAGAATTGCATGGCCCTTCAATCGCGTCAGACGGCCGGGCAGCATGACCACCGGCACGCCGTCCGGCAGCCGCCATTCGCGGGCAAGTTGGATCACGCGTTCGGCGCTGACATTCTGGGGATCGAAGCGGACCAGATCGACGCCGCGCGGAATCATACGAATGCGCGCCGGGTCGCAGCCATAGCGATCGACGACATGATTGGCGATGAATTCCGAGATCGCGATCACCCGTTCGCCGCGCGCCATGATTCCATTGTACCAGCGCTTGAGCTCGCCGCGTGCCTTGTAGGCGCCGTGAAAGGTCGTCATGAACCTCGCGCCCGCGCGCCGCGTCGCGTAATAGGCGCTCCATGCCGGGGCGCGCGAGCGGGCGTGCACGAGGTCGATGCGATGGGCGCGAATGGCGTCGACCAGCCGCGCGATATTGCGATGGATGACGAGCGGGTTCTTGGTCGCCACCGGCAGCGTGATGTGGACCGCCCCGGCGCGCTCCAGCTCGCGGACCATCGGCCCGCCTTCGGACGCGACGATCGCCCGCCACCCCGCATGAACGAGCGCGGCTGCGACGTCGATCGTGCCGCGCTCGACCCCGCCCGACACTAGACGCGGCAGCACCTGCATCACCGCCGGAGCTGCGGCGTCACGGAACGCCCGCGGCGCCTGCGTCTCGGATGGCGTGGTAGAGTAGTCGGCGCGCCGCATCATGGTCGATTTGGATTCGCCAAGCCGAGCATTCGCAATGACCCTTGATTCACCTGACGCGCCGCAGCCGCTCCACCTCGAGGCGGCTGCGGGCGTTTCTATCGCCTACCATAAAACGCCCGGCAAGTCCCCGATGGTCGTCTTTCTCGGCGGCTTCATGTCCGATATGACCGGGACCAAGGCGATGGCGCTCGAAAATTGGGCAAAATCGCGCGGGCAGGCCTATCTGCGCTTCGACTACCGCGGTCATGGCGCGTCTTCGGGCCGTTTCGAGGATTGCACCATCGGCATGTGGGCCGATGACGCGCGCGCCGTTGTCGACCGGCTCGGTGCGGGCACGCTCATTCTGGTCGGCTCGAGCATGGGCGGATGGGTCGCCTTGCTGACCGCGCTCGCCCGACCGACGCGTGTCGCGGGATTGCTGTTAATCGCCCCCGCGATCGATTTCACCGGTGAATTGATGTGGGACCAGTTCCCCGCCGAAGCGCGCGAAGCGCTGCGCCGCGACGGCGTGTGGCGGCGCCCATCGGCCTATAGCGAGGCTCCGTATCCGATCACCATGAAATTGATCGACGACGGCAAGCGGCATTTCCTGATGGGAGCGCCGATCGGCTTCGCCGGCCCGGTGCGAATCTTGCACGGCATGGACGATCCCGACGTGCCATGGCGCCGCTCGCTGGCGCTCGCCGATCGCCTGACCGCACGCGACGTCCGTCTCACCTTCGTCAAAGATGGCGAGCATCGTCTCAGCCGCCCGCAAGACCTGGCGCTGCTCTGCGGTGCGGTCGAGGAGCTGTGCGACTCAGCCGCGTGACGGCGGCTCGGCGCTCTCCTCGCTGAGCGCGCGAAGGCCATCGCGATAGCTCGGAAATGCGAGACGCACGCCAAGCTCTTCCTTGATGCGGCGATTGGCGACCCGTTTGCTTTCAGCATAAAAACTTCGCCCCATCTCGCTCATCGCGCCGGCGATGGATTCGAACGGCGTCTCGGGCGGCAATGCGACGCCGAGCAGTTCGCAGGCGTAACGAATAACGTCTTGCGGCGGCGAAGGGTCGTCGTCACAGACATTATAGATCGCGCCGGGCCGCGGCCGTGCCAGCGACGCGCGCAGCACGCTTACAATATCGGCGACGTGGATACGGCTGAATACCTGCCCCGGCTTGACGACACGCCGCGCTTCGCCGCGCCGCACGGCATCGAGCGCGCTGCGGCTTGGACCGTAGATTCCCGCCAACCGGAAGACATGCGCTGGCAGGCCGTGTTGACGCCACATATCGAGCCACCCCCGCTCGGCCGCGACGCGTCGTTTGCCGCGCTCGCCGACCGGCAGCAACTGCGAATCCTCGTCGACCCAACCGCCGGCGCGATCGCCGTAGACGCCGGTGGTCGAAAGGTAGCCCAGCCAGCGCAGATCGCGCCGCGCCGCCAAATCGGCGCCATGGCAGTCAAACGTCGGGTCGCTCTGCGCATCGGGCGGTATCGAGACGAGCACATTCTGCGACGCCGCCAGGGCGGCGCGCCCGTCGGCGTCGAGCGGATGATTGCGATCGAAAAGATGGACGCCGAGTCCTTCGTCGGCCAAAGCGGTGCGACTGGAGTCGCGGCGATATGTGCCGGAGACAGTCCATCCCTCGGCGCTAAGCGCGCGCGCCAGCCGGCGCGCCGAATAGCCTAGCCCGAAGACAAAAAGCGATGATGGCGCCGAGGCGTGCAACATGGGTTAGTCTTATCGCAACTCCCGTCATGATTCAGCCGCTCCGTTTCGAGCGATCGGTCGGTCGGCAT
>DATFES010000274.1:0-3991 GCA_035250945.1 Alphaproteobacteria bacterium
TTCGATCAATGCCGCGACGATGTCGTCATGGCCCCGTTCGGCGGCTAGGTGGAGCGCCGTGTTTCCCGCCCGGTCGCGGGCGTCGATCCGCGCGCCGTATTTGACGAGCGCGTTCACGACCCCCAAATACCCGCCCATCGCCGCGCCGACCAGCGCCGGCCGATCCTCGAAGTCGTTGACGTTGGGCGATTGGCCGGCGACCAGGAGCCGTTGCACCAGTTCGAGGTCGCCGGCGCGCGCCGAGTCGGCGAGCGGCGCCCGCTTGTACAGCTCGAGTTCGACCTCGGCATTGGCGAGCGCCGGCGCCAGTCCCAGCGCGAAAAGCGACAAAATCAACACCCGCCGCAACATTTCATATCCTCGAGCAAAACGACCGTCGTCCCGGAGGTTCTCTTAGGTCGCATCCGGCATTCGGTCAACCGGCGAGCCGCCGCGCCAGCCAATCGAGCGCCGCTTCGACGCTGTCCACCGTGTCGCCGGCAGGCGCAGCAGGACGTCGGATCATCACAACCGGGAGCTCGGTGGCGCGCGCAGCCGCCAGCTTGGCGGCCGTCGACGGACCGCCGCTCGCCTTAGTCACCAGTACGTCGATGCGATAACGGTCGATGATCGCCCGCTCGCTGGCGAGCGAAAACGGCCCCCGGCCGAGGATTATTTCGTGCTCGGGCAAATTCAGCTTGGTCGCGGGCGGATCGACGAGGCGCACAAGGAACCATTTGTCCTTTAGCCCGGCGAAGGCTGCCAGCCCGTCGGCGCCGAGGGTGAGCCAGATACGACGTCCCAATTCCGCCGCGGCACGCGCCGCCTGCGCCATGTCCTCGACCATGATCCAGCGGTCGCCCGCCTCGGCTCGCCATTGCGGCCGTCCGAGGGCGACGAGCGGCACCGCGGCGGCGGCCGACGCGGCGCGTGCGTTGGCCTTGATTCGCGTCGCGAAGGGATGCGTGGCGTCAATCATCAATCCGATACGCTCGGCGCGAAGATAATCGGCGAGACCGCCCGCACCGCCGAACCCGCCGACGCGCACCCGGCCGGCGGGCCGCGCCGGCGATTTGGTCCGCCCGGCGAGCGAGGTGATAACATCGAGTTGCGCACCGAATTGCTCGATCGACGCCGCGGCGAGCGCGCGCGCTTCCGATGTGCCGCCGAGAATGAGCAGCCGCAGGCTCACGGCCCGGCGCGGCCGATGAGCCGGCCGCCGCGATCGAACACGACCACATCGACGGACGTGCCCCCGGCAAGCGCGGCAAGCGTAACCTCGCGCGCGCGCCGCGCCACCGCGTCGGCAAGCTTCACGCCGTGGGCTTCGGCGAGCGCCAGCACTTCGCCGGCCGATGCCGCCTCGTTGGCGCGCGCGACCGTCGCTACCGACGCTCCAAGCTCGCCCAGCAACGCGCCAAGCGCGCCGATGTCGACGCGCGAACGCGCCGAGTGCAGGTCGAGATGGCCGGCGGCGAGTTTCGCGAGCTTGCCGAAGCCGCCGGCGATGGTCAGCCATGGCACGCCGTGGCGGCGCAGATATTTGAGCGTGCCGCCGACAAAATCGCCCATGTCGATCAGCGCCGTGTCGGACAGGTCATACATCGCCTTGACCGCCGCCTCCGACGTCGAGCCGGTGGCGGCGGCGACGTGATCGAGGCCGGCGGCTCGCGCAACGTCGATGCCGCGATGGATCGAATGGATCCATGCCGAGCACGAAAACGGCACGACGATCCCCGTCGTGCCGAGGATCGATAGCCCGCCGACTATGCCGAGCCGCGCGTTGAGCGTCTTGGCGGCGAGTTGTTCGCCGCCCGGAATGGCCACCGTGACTTCGAAGTCGCTAGCGCCGCCGCAATGATCGATCGCATCGGCGATGGCGCGGGCGATCATCGCGCGTGGACCGGGATTGATCGCCGGCTCGCCGACGGCGAGCGCGAGACCCGGACGCGTTACCGTGCCCACTCCTTCGCCGGCGCGAAACGTCACGCCACTTTGCGGCGTCCCGGCGCGCACGCGCGCCAGAACGAGCGCACCGTGAGTGACATCAGGATCGTCGCCGGCGTCTTTGATGACCCCGGCCATCGCCCAATCGCCGCCGCGTTCCGTGCCCGCCAGGGCGAAGCTCGGCCGTTGGCCCTGCGGCAGCACGATCGCCACCGGATCGGGAAAACGTCCGGTCAACAATCCTTCGCATGCCGCCCGCGCCGCCGCCGCGGCGCAGGCGCCGGTCGTCCAGCCCTTGCGCAGCGGACCAGGCGGGCGCGAATCGCGGTCGGGCGCCGCTATCGGCTTCTCCTCGGGGGTATCCGCCATCGCGCAAGCCTAGCAACCGGCAAGGAGCACTACCAGCGCAGCCACCCGCCCCAGCCTAGCCATGCCATGGCGAACGCCACCGACAGCAGCGTCATCGGCACTCCGGCGCGCGCATGGTCGCCAAAACGCAGCCGCACGCCCATCGTCGCCGCCCGCTCGGCGACGATCAGATTGGCTATGCTGCCGACCAGGAAGAAATTGCCGGCGAGCGTCGTCAGCACGGCCAATGCGTAAAGCGCGCCTTCGCCGATCTCGGGCCAGATCGCCAGAAGCATGACGACCGCCGGAACGTTGCCGATTGTGTTGCTGGCGACGAGCGCGAGCGGCGCCAGAACCGCCAGCCGGTCGGGAAGCAAGCCGTGAGCGGCGAGCCGGTCGAGCCCCTGACGCGCCAATCCGGTGGCGGCGAAGGCGTCGTTGACGACAAAGAGGCCGACGAAGAGCAGCAGCAGCGGCCAATCGACGGCCGTCAACATTTCGCGGCTGGCGAAGCGTCGACTGGTCAGCAGCAAGCCCGCGACGGCAAGCGCCGAGAGCTCGCGCGGAACCGGCGTCGCGAACAGCACGAGCAGCGCCAGCGTGGCGAGTGTCGCCTTGATGGTCTGGCCGCGGTCGAGCGGAGCCGCGGCGCGGTCGGCTTGCAACGTGGCCGATGCGAGCGCGATCTGCGCGAGTTGCTTGCGCCAGACGATGCGCACGACCGCGAACACCGCGACCAGCGCCAGCACCGCCGGGACAACGCAGACAGCGAAAAACCGCCAGAAATCGAGTTCGCCGACCTGGCCGATGACGATGTTCTGCGGATTGCCGATCAGCGTCGCCGCCGAGCCGGCGTTGCTGGCGCCGGCCAATGCGAAGAGGTAAGGGCGGGGATCGCGGCCGCTGCGCGTCAACCCGGCGCACAGCAACGGCGTCAAGACGAAGACGACGACGTCATTGACCAGCACCGCCGAGAGCCCGCCCGCCAGCGCGACGATTCCGGCAAGTAGAGTTGTCGGGCCGCCCCCGGCGCGAGCGATTCGAGCGGCGAGCGCGTCATAGAATCCCGCCGCGGCAAACCGCGCCGAGACGATCATCAACGCGAACAGCAGCAGGATCGTCGGGAAATGGACCGCGGCGACCGCGCGTTCGGGCGTGATCGCGCCCGTGGCGGCGAGGACGATCGCCGCCACAAGCGCGATGCCGCTGCGGTCGATCTTGAGCCCCGGCATGCGGCCGAGCGCCATTCCGAGATATGTGAGAGCGAAAACGACGACGGTGAGAGCGAGCATCGCGGCGAAGGGCAAGATTTGGCGACACCAACACCATACGCGATTCTCCACCCAACGAGATGCGCGCTTTCTCCGATCTGCAGGTTCGGGTCGAACCGGCATGGTCGCGCCGCAGCGCCGCTTGCGCTAGGCTCGGCCCCACCATGGAAAAGCTGCCATTCGAACCGCCGGAATTCGCGCCGGGCTGGGTCTGGCTGGTCGGCGCCGGCCCGGGAGACCCGGGGCTGGTGTCGCTGTTGGCGCTGCATGCGTTGCGCCACGCCGACACCGTGGTCTACGACGCGCTGGTCGATTCGCGCATCCTCGCCATGGCGCGGCAAGGGGCGGCGCTCGAGTACGCCGGTAAGCGCGGCGGACGGCCGTCGCCCAGGCAGCCCGATATCTCCGAGCGGTTGGTGCGGCTGGCCAAGGCCGGCCATCGCGTG
>DATFES010000286.1:0-6547 GCA_035250945.1 Alphaproteobacteria bacterium
CGTCGAGCCGGGCGTCCTTGCCCGGCTCGACCCTCGATACGCGTACGATGTGCCAGCCGAAGTCGCTCTTGATCGGCTCCGTGACCGCGCCTTCGCCAAGCGCAAACACGGCATCGGATAGCCGCTCCGGCAGTTCGCCCCGCGTGTACAGCCCGAGTTTGGTCTGCTCCGGCGTCTGGTTCGCGGCATCGCGTGCGACTGCAAAAAAGTCCGCCCCGCCTTTGATCTTCTCGTAAGCGAACTTGGCGGCAGATTCGTCGGCGAGTAGGATCTGCTCGACCTCGCGCTTTTCGGGCACCACGAACTCCGAGCTTCGCGTCTCGAATTCCTCGCGGATCTGTTCTTCCGTCGGCTTCACGCTGGCAAGCAAC
The DNA here is from genome assembly GCA_035250945.1 of Alphaproteobacteria bacterium. Classification (GTDB taxonomy): domain Bacteria; phylum Pseudomonadota; class Alphaproteobacteria; order CACIAM-22H2; family CACIAM-22H2; genus DATFES01. The sequence continues at coordinate 372 of DATFES010000286.1, forward strand.
TCCTCGGCGCCGACCTTGACGACGCTTATCGCGCGATACTCCGGCGCGGTGAAACGATCCTTGTTCTCCTCGTAGATCTGTTGGATCTGTTCGTCGGTCGGCTTGCCGAAGTCGCCAAACGCGCTCGCCGCGACGAAGACGGTTTCGCCGCTGCGCTTCTCATTGCGGTGGCGGTAAATGCGGTCGGTCAGGAGGTCGGGGACGCGCACGCCCGCGGCGACCGACTCGAGCACCAAGGATCGCGGGATGTCTTGGCGCAGAGTTTCGACGTAGCGCTGTTCATTGTACCCGTTCTGGCTCAAGAGCTGCTGAAAAACGAAACGGTCGAACTGGCCGGTCGGACCGCGGAACGCCGGATCCGACGTGATTCTCGCGCGCACGACGTCGTCGCCCGCCGCGATGCCGAGCTTGGCCGCCGAGCGGTCGAGCAGCGCCTGTTCGACGATACGGTCGACCACGCGGTCGATGAGCCCGCTTTGGCGCACGAACTCCGGATCGATCGTGCCGCCGAAAGCGCGACGCAGCCGCTCGAGCTCCTGTTGATACTCGGCCTGGACTTGCGACGCTTTAACCTCGACGCCGGCGACCTTGATGGCGACAGGATCGTCGCGACGCAGAAAGGCGTAATCGCCGATACCCCACACCGCGAAGCTCAGCACCAGAACGCTGAACAAGACCTTGGCGACGATGCCCGCCGCCTTGCTGCGCATGGCTTGCAGCATGGAATGCGTGTGGCTCCTGGAACATCGGTAAAATGCGGCGGCATCATAGGTGGGGTGGGGGAGCCTCGCAACCTTTGAAAGGCAGACCGTCGACGTGTTAGGAACCCCGGCGGTCATCGCTACCGGGAGCACGGGAGAATTGATGGCGCATCGCCGATTGATCGCCGGAAACTGGAAGATGAACGGCTCATTGCGCGACGGCCCGGCGCTGGCCGAAGCGGTGGCGCAGGGCGTCGCGGCCTTGGGACCTCGCGCGCCGGACGTCGTGCTGTGCCCGCCGGCGACCATTTTGGCCGCCGTCGCCGCCGTCCTCGGCCAAGGCCCGGTGGCGCTCGGCGGACAGGATTGCCATGACGAAGCCTCCGGCGCTCACACCGGGGATATCGCCGCGCCGATGCTGGCTGAAATCGGGTGCAAGTACGTCATCGTCGGCCATTCGGAGCGGCGGCAGGAGCACAATGAGGGTGACGCGCGCGTCCGCGCGAAGGCGAAGGCGGCGCACGGAGCGGGGCTGATCGCCATCGTCTGCATCGGCGAGACACTCGCCGAGCGAGAGTCGGGCCGAACGTTCGAAGTCGTCCGCAACCAATTGGCGGGCTCGTTGCCTCTGGACGCCGGGGTCTCCAATACGGTGGTTGCCTACGAACCGGTATGGGCGATCGGCACCGGGCGAAACGCTACCGCCGCCCAAGTGGGCGAAGTGCACGCCCTTATCCGAAGCGAACTCACCCGACGAGCAAGCGATGCAGGGAACGTCCGTATCTTGTATGGCGGCTCGGTCAAAGCCGAGAACGCTCGAGAGCTGCTGGCGGTCGACCATGTTGACGGCGCGTTGGTCGGCGGCGCTAGCCTCGAGGCCGAAGAGTTTCTCGCCATCGTCCGCGCCGGGCTCTCGTAAACGATCGTCGATGCCCCTAGATAAAGCCCTGCGAAGCCGCTAAAAGACCCGCCGTCGCCAGTCGCCCGAAAGCCCGGCCCATGATCGCAGTCTTGCTCGTCGTCCACATTCTCATCGCCGTTACGCTCATCGTCGTCGTATTGCTCCAACGCAGCGAAGGCGGCGGTCTCGGCATCGGCTCGGGCGGCGGCGGCGTTGGCGGCTTCATGACCGCGCGCGGCACCGCCAATCTGTTGACTCGCGTGACGGCTGTCCTTGCGGCGATTTTCATGATGTTATCGCTGGTGCTGTCGATTCTGTCGGCGCGGCCGACCGCGCAACGCTCGATTATCGACGCTCCGCCGGCCAGCCCAAGCGCGCCGGCGCAACCGCAGCCGCCGGCGGCGCCGATCGCGCGTTAGTGGCGCTTGCGCGCCCCGTTCGGGGCGCTGTTGGCCCCGTCCGAGTCGGCGTGCGGCGTCAATCTAAAACTTGACGTGCTTTCGCTTGGGAGCGCTGGCGGCATGTTGTATGGTGAGGATCCATGACGCGGTTTATCTTCATCACCGGCGGCGTGGTCTCCTCACTCGGCAAAGGTTTGGCGTCGGCGGCGCTGGGCGCGCTGCTTCAGGCGCGCGGCTACAAGGTGCGCCTGCGCAAGCTCGACCCGTATCTCAATGTCGACCCGGGGACTATGAGCCCCTATCAGCACGGCGAGGTGTATGTCACCGACGACGGAGCGGAGACCGATCTCGATCTCGGACATTACGAGCGATTCACCGGCGTCGCGTCGCGTCAATCGGATAACATCACCACCGGCCGCATCTATTCCTCGGTGCTGGCCAAGGAGCGGCGCGGCGACTACCTCGGCGCGACGGTGCAAGTCATTCCGCACGTCACCGACGAGATCAAGGGGTTCATCGGCGCCGACTGCGAGGACGCCGATTTCCTGCTGTGCGAGATCGGCGGCACGGTCGGCGACATCGAGAGCCTGCCGTTTCTCGAAGCGATCCGGCAGATGGGTAACGAGCTTGGTCGCGAACGCGCCTTGTTCATCCATCTCACGCTCGTGCCGTGGATTCCGTCGGCGGGCGAGCTCAAGACCAAGCCAACCCAGCACTCGGTCAAGGAGCTGCAGGCGCAGGGCATCCAGCCCGATATCCTGCTGTGCCGCTGCGATCGCGAGATTCCCGCCTCGGCGCGCCGAAAGATCGCGCTGTTCTGCAATCTGCGCGAGGAGGCGGTGATCCCGGCACTCGACGCCGCGACGATCTACGAGGTGCCGATCAAGTATCATGCGCAGGGATTCGATCGCGAAGTGCTGCGGCATTTCCAGATGGACGCGCGGACCGAGCCCGACCTCGCGCGCTGGAGCGAGATCGTCCGGCGGGTCACCGGGCCTGAAGGCGAGGTGCAGATCGCCATCGTCGGCAAGTACACCAACCTGCTCGACGCCTACAAATCGCTCGCCGAGGCGCTGGCGCATGGCGGCATCGCCAATAACGTGCGCGTGCGGCTGAACTGGGTCGAGGCCGAGCAATTCGAGCGCGGCAACGGCGCCTTCGAGCAATTGGCGAGCGCTCACGCCATCCTCGTGCCGGGTGGCTTCGGCGAACGCGGCGCCGAGGGGAAGATCAACGCCGTGCGCTACGCGCGCGAGCGCAAGGTGCCGTATTTCGGCATATGTTTCGGAATGCAAATGGCGGTGATCGAGGCGGCGCGCCACCTCGTCGGGATCGAGCATGCCAACAGCACCGAGTTCGGACCAACGCCCGAGCCGGTGGTCGGCTTGCTCACGGAATGGACTCGGGGCAACGCGCTCGAACGGCGCACGATCGGCGACAATCTCGGCGGCACGATGCGGCTCGGCGGCTACGATTGCCTGCTCAAGCCCGGCAGTCGGGCCGAGGCGATCTACGGCAAGAAAGCGATCCGCGAGCGGCACCGGCATCGCTATGAGGTGAACATCAATTACAAGCAACGGCTCGAAAACGCCGGCGTGGCGTTCTCGGGCATGTCGCCCGACGGCGAGCTTCCCGAAATCATCGAGATTCCGGAGCATCCGTGGTTCATCGGCGTGCAGTTTCATCCCGAACTGCGCTCAAAGCCGTTCGACCCCCATCCGCTGTTCACTTCGTTCGTCAAGGCGGCGGTCGAGCAGAGCCGGCTGGTGTAACTTCCCGATCTCGCCCTTCGATAAGCTCAGGGCGAGGATTACTGTCTGGACCTCATCGTGAGCCTGTCGAAGGATGAGGCCGGGCCTGCAAAGCGAGGACGATGCCCACACCCCGCCACGTCAATGTCGGCAACATCGCCATCGGCAACGATCGCCCGTTCGCGCTGATCGCCGGCCCATGTCAGCTCGAAAGTCGGGCGCACGCGCTCGAAACGAGCCACGCGCTGGTCGAACTCACCGGCAAGCTCGGCGTTCCGCTCATTTACAAGACCTCGTTCGATAAGGCGAACCGCACCTCGATCGACACGGCGCGCGGGCTTGGGCTCGACAAGAGTCTGCCGATCCTCGTCGAGATACGCGAAAAATGGGGGTGCCCGGTGTTGACCGACGTGCACGAGCCGAGCCATTGCGCGCCGACCGGCGAGGCGGTCGACGTGCTACAGATTCCGGCATTCCTGTGCCGACAGACCGACCTTCTGATTGCTGCAGGCCGCACCAGGCGCGCGATCAACGTCAAGAAGGGCCAGTTCCTGGCGCCGTGGGATATGAAGAACGTCGCCGCAAAGATCGCCAGCACCGGCAACCACAACATTCTGCTGTGCGAGCGCGGCGTGTCGTTCGGCTACAACACCTTGGTCTCCGACATGCGCGCGTTGCCGGTCATGGCGCAGACCGGTTATCCGGTTGTCTTCGACGCCACGCATTCGGTGCAGCAACCGGGTGGGCAGGGCTCGCGGTCGGGCGGCCAACGCGAGTTTGTGCCGGTGCTGGCGCGTGCCGCGCTGGCGGTCGGCGTCGCCGCGGTGTTCATGGAGACGCACCAGGACCCCGACAACGCACCCTCCGACGGCCCCAACATGGTGCGGCTCAAGGATATGCCCGAATTGCTGGCGACGATGCAGGAATTCGACCGTTTGGCGAAAGCGAAGCCGCTGACGATCGACTGACGGCGCGAACGATGAACGCTGATTTGGAAGTTCGCGCGCTTCTCTTCGATGTCTTTGGGACCTGCGTCGACTGGCGTTCGGGCGTGATCCGGGACGGCGAGGCGCTCGGCGCCCGGGTCGGGGTCAAGCTCGACTGGGCGGCGTTCGCCGATGCGTGGCGGGCGAATTACCAGCCGTCGATGGAGGAGGTCCGCTCGGGCCGCCGCCCATGGACGATCCTCGACGTGCTCCACCGTGAAACGCTGGATGACTTGCTCGAGCGGTTTGGCGTTACGGGTTTGAGCGAAAGTGAAAAGGACGCATTCAATCGCGTTTGGCACCGTCTCGATCCATGGCCCGACGTGGTGCAGGGACTGACCCGGCTCAAGACGAAATACATCGTCGGTCCGTTGTCCAACGGTAATTTCGCGCTGCTGACCAACATGGCCAAACGCGCCGGACTGCCGTGGGATGTCAATCTCTCGTGCGAGGTGACGCTCGCCTACAAGCCGCTGCCGGCCAGTTATCAGGGCGCGGTGCGACTTCTCGGGCTTGCGCCGCGCGAGGTGATGATGGTCGCCGCGCACAATGACGACCTGCGGGCCGCACGCGCGCTCGGCTTGCGGACCGCGTTTGTGGCGCGCCCGCGCGAGCACGGGCCCAACCAGACCAAGGATGTCTCGGCTGAGCAAGATTGGGCTGTGGTCGCGCGCGATTTTCTCGAGCTCGCCGAAAGGCTTGGAACTTGAGTCGGCGCCGTATGATTAACGCCGGTAAGAACTTTGAAACCGTTTGAGGGCATGTTTGCCGGCGCAATGGCGCGACCCAAGATTGAAACCATCAGCGATCCCGTGAACGCACCGGTGGATCAGCCGCCGGCCGGGTGCCACGCCAAGATTCTGCGGCTGTTCCAATATTGGCGGGAAATGCGCGGCGATCGCGAAATGCCCACACGGGCCGATTTCGACCCGCTCAAAATACCCGACCTTCTGCCCTACATTTTCCTGATCGATGTGCCGGCCGACGGAAAGCCTCTGGTCTATCGGCTGGTCGGCACGGCGATCGTGAGCTTGTTCGGCCAGGAAATGACCGGACAGCCGGTCGGCGCGGGAACCCTGCCGCGCTATCGCGCCGAAGTTTTGCAGCGCTATCGCCGCGACATCGCCGCACGGCGGCCGTTCTTCCAGTACGCGCAGCTCCGCGAGCTCGCCAACGATTTCACCCATGTCGAACGCTTGATCGTGCCGCTCTCCGATGGTCGAAGGGTGAACATGCTCCTGGGCATGACCGTCGAGCGCGCCAGGCGCCGTTGAACTTGGACCGGCGCTAGCCAGCCGCCCGGCAATCGGCTATTCACCTAGTGCGATCGCCCCGGGCCGCCATCGGCCCGCAATCCCTGCATTCGAGTTGGCGCGCCATGACCGCGATAGCGAATATCCACGCCCGCGAAATCCTCGACAGCCGCGGCAATCCTA
>DATFES010000293.1:0-2211 GCA_035250945.1 Alphaproteobacteria bacterium
AAGGATTCGCCGATCAAGACGATCGCCGACCTCAAGGGCAAGACGCTGCCCGACGGCTACACCAGCCAGAAAATCTCGCTGCCGATCCTCGATGCGATCTACGCCACCGGCGGGCTCACCCGCGCCGACATGCGTCCGGCGCAGGTGCCCAACGTGGTGGGCGGCGCCAACGAGTTCATCGCCGGCAAAGCCGACGGTTTTTTCTTCGCCCTCGGCTCGGCCAAGGTCAGCGAGGCCGACGCGGCGGTGGGCGGCATCCGCGCGCTACCGATGGCCGACGACGCGCCGACGCTGGCGGCGATCAAGCGCCACCTGCCGCTCGCCTACATCCGCGCCGAACGGCCGGGCCCGAACAACCCCGGCGTGCTCGAGCCGATCAACGTCATCGCCTACGACGCGCTGATCTTCGCCGGCGCCAAGACCAAAGACGACATCGTCTATAAGGTCGTCAAGGCGATGCACGAGAACAAGGCGGACATGGCGGCGACTTTCGGCGTGTTCAACCTGTTCGATCCCGGAGCGATGGCCAAGACGATCGACCCCATCGCCTATCACCCTGGCGCCATCAAGTTTTACACCGAGAAGGGTATGTGGCCGCCGAAGTGATCCAGCGCCCACGCCTCGTCCTTTGACAGGCTCGCGATGAGGCGGAAAAGAAAGACTCCTCGCCCGGTGCTTCCTCGTCCTGAGCCTGTCGAGGGACGACGGGCGAAGGGCGCGGAGACCTGATTTGAACGTGCGCCAAGGTCCGCCGCCTCCGCGTCGCTCGAGACTCGTCGACCCCGCCGTCACGACGCTGGCCTGCGCGCTTACTTTGGGGTCGCTGTTTTGGGCGGCCGATCTTTATCGCCGGGCGGGGCTTCAGCTTTACACCGAGCAGTTCGTCGCCGGCATGCTGGCGTTGGCATTGCCGCTCGCCTTCATCCATTTCCGCGTCCGCGCGGACGCTCCGCGCGGCGTCGTGCCGTGGTACGATTGGCTCGCCGCCGGGCTCGCCGCCGTCGCGGGTTGGTATCTCGCCATCCGGTATCCAAAGTTGGTCGATCTTATCCTGTTGCGCCCCGTCGACGGAGTGGCGATCGGCGTGGCGATCATCGTGTTGACGATCGAGGCGCTGCGCCGCTCGGCCGGCCGCGCGCTGTCGATCATCGTCGTCTGCTTCGTGCTGTACGGATTGTTCGGCGATCTGATGCCCGGCGAGCTCGCCGGGCGCGCATCGGACTGGCGCAAGCTCGCGGCATACCTCGCCATCGACGTCAACGGCATGCTTGGCGCGCCGATCGTCGTCGCGTGCACCGTCGTCGTCATGTTCGTGCTCTTTGGCGATCTTCTCGCCGCGACCGGCGGCGCCCAGTTCTTCAACGAGCTGGCCCTGGCCCTCATGGGCCGCTTTCGTGGCGGGTCAGCCAAGATCGCGGTGGTGAGCTCGGCGCTGTTCGGGGCGATTTCGGGCAGCGCCGTCGCCAACGTCGTGGCGCAAGGCATCGTCACCATTCCGATGATGAAGCGCGACGGCTATGCGGCGCACAAGGCGGCGGCGATCGAGGCCGTCGCGTCGACCGGCGGGCAGCTCATGCCTCCGGTGATGGGCGCCTCGGCGTTCCTGATGGCCGAGTTCCTGCAGATCTCCTACGGCGAGGTGGTCTTGGCGGCGTTGGCGCCGGCGCTGCTCTATTACGTGGCGCTCGTCATCCAGGCCGATCTCGAAGCCGGCCGTGCCGGCATCGCCGCGCTCGATCGCGCCGAGCTTCCGGCGCTGGGCACGGTGATGGCGGCGGGCTGGCATTTCCTGACCCCGTTCGCAGTCGTTCTGGTCGGCCTCTTCTGGTTCAACATGCAGCCGGAAACGGCGGCGCTCGCCGCCTGCGTCGTGCTCGTCGCCACCTCGCTCCTCTTCGGCTATCGCGGCGCTCGGCCGAGCGTCGGCCGCCTGCTGCGCACGTTCAAGACCGCCGGCGTATTGTCGCTCGAGATCGTGCTGATCACCGCCGCCGCCGGAATCGTCATCGGCGTGCTGTCGCTTTCCGGCCTCGGTTTCACGCTGACGTTCCTGCTGGTGCAGATCGGCAAAGGCAACCTGCTGCTGTTGCTGATGCTGGCGGCGATCGTCTGCGTCGTGCTCGGCATGGGACTGCCGACGGTCGGCGTCTATGTGCTGCTGGCGGCGCTGGTGGCGCCAGCGCTGGTCGAACTCGGCGTACTGCCCATCGC